>CAIYXH010000097.1 GCA_903930195.1 uncultured Actinomycetes bacterium
AGACGACCGTGAGCTCGCCCGTCGCCTCCTCGGAGGGCGCCACCGCCGCCTGGACGGCCGCCGTCCCGCCGAGCGCGTGCAGGCAGCCGGTGAGCTCGCGCCCGAACGCGGACATCGTCTCGAAGCGGTCCTGCGGCCGCTTCTCGAGCGCCTTCGCGACCGCGGCGTCGACGCGCGGCGGCACGTCCGGCCGGAGCTCGCGCACGCGGCGCGGCACCTCGTTGATGTGCCGCATCGCGACCGCCACGAAGTTGTCGCCGGTGAACGGCACCTCGCCGGTCAGCAGCTCGTAGAGGACGACGCCGAGCGCGTAGACGTCGGACTGCTCGTCGACCGTGCGCCCCTGCGCCTGCTCGGGCGGGATGTAGTCGGAGGTGCCGAGCACCGTCCCAGTGCGGGTGACGCCGCTCTCGACGTCGAGCGAGCGGGCGATGCCGAAGTCGGCGACCTTGGCCCTGCCCTCGCCGTTGACGAGCACGTTCTGCGGCTTGACGTCGCGGTGGACGAACCCGCCGGCGTGCGCGAAGGCGAGGGCCTCGGCGATCTGGATCCCCAGCTCGAGGGCTCGCTCGACGGAGAGGCGGCCCTCGCGCGTGAGCAGCTGCTTCAGATTCTGCCCGGCGACGTACTCGAGGACGATGAACGGCCGGCCGTCATGCTCGCCCCGGTCGATCACCGTGACGATGTTCGGATGCGACAGCCCGGCCGCGAGGCGGGCCTCCCGCCGGAAGCGCTCGACGACATCGGGATCCGCGGCAAGCCGCTCGTGCAGGATCTTCAGCGCCACGAACCGATCGAGCACGCGGTCACGTGCGCGAAAGACACTCGCCATGCCACCGGTGTCGATGAGCCCGTCGAGCTCGTAGCGGCCCGCGAGGACGTCGCCGACCATCATCGTCGTCCTACCCGTTGACCGGCTTGGCTAACCGGACGCCGGTCAGCCGAGCGCGGTTGCGAGCGACTCCTCCCACACGGCCAGCGCCTCGTCGAGCTCGCCGTCGGCGATCGACAGGGGCACCAGCACCCGGAGTGAGTTGCTGTAGATGCCACACGTGATGAGCAGCAGTCCGCGGGCGAGCGCCTCGTCGACGACGCGCTGGGCGAGCTCCTTCGCCGGCTCCTTCGTCCCCGGATCGGTGACGAGCTCGAGCGCCAGCATCGAGCCGAGACCCCGCACCTCGCCGATCTGCGGCCAGCGCTCCTGCCAGGCGAGCATCCGGGAGCGGATCGTCTCGCCGACGGCATTCGAGCGGTCGACGAGCCCCTCCTCCTCGATGATGTCGAGCACGGCGAGCGCCGCCGCCTGCGCGACGGGGTTGCCGACGTAGGTGCCGCCGATACCGCCCGGCGCAGGCGCATCCATGATCTCCGCGCGACCGAGCACACCGGAGAGCGGCAGGCCGTTCGCGATCGACTTGGCGACGCAGATCAGGTCGGGCTCGACGCCCGTGTGCTCCATCGCGAACATCCGCCCGGTGCGCCCGAAGCCGGTCTGCACCTCGTCGGCGACGAGCACGATCCCGTGGCGGTCGCAGAGCTCGCGGACGCCTGCGACATACGCCGGGGGAGCGACGAGGAACCCGCCCTCGCCCTGCACCGGCTCGAGCATGATCGCCGCGACCTGGTCGGCGGCGACCTGGGTCGAGAAGGCGCGCTTCAGCGCGCCGAGCGCGTCCTCGACGGAGATGCCGCGGTAGGCGTTCGGAAAGGGCACCCGGTAGACCTCGGGCGCGAACGGGCCGAGCCCGGCCTTGTAGGGCGTGGCCTTCGACGTCAGGGAGAGCGACATCAGCGTGCGGCCATGGAAGCCGCCCTCGAACGCGATGATCGCAGGGCGCTTGGTGTAGGCCCGCGCGAACTTGACCGCGTTCTCGACGGCTTCGGTGCCGGCGTTGAAGAACGCCGCCTTGACCGGGCCCGAGATCGGCACGAGCGCGGCTAGCCGCTCGGCCAGCTCGACGTAGACCTCGTAGGGCACGACGGTGAAGTCGGTGTGGGCGAAGCGCTCGAGCTGCTCCTGCGCCGCCGCGACGACCTGCGGGTGCGAGTGGCCGACGTTGAGGCTGCCGACGCCCCCGGTGAAGTCGATGAAGGTGTTGCCGTCGACGTCGGTGATCGTCACGCCGCGTGCCGACTCCGCGACCACGGGGAACGTGAGCGCGAGGGGCGAGGCGACCGCACCCGCGATGCGGTCGCAGATGGCCTTCGACCGCGGTCCGGGGATCGCGGTTTTCAGGACGATCGTCCGCGTCACAGCCATGGGTTCAGCCTAGCGCAGACCCATTCGGGAGACTCTGACAGAATCGCGTCGTGGTTCTCTCCGACCGGACGATCGCGCGGTTCCTCGCAGAGGGACGGATCGAGCTCGATCCGTACGACCCGGCGCTGCTCCAGCCGTCGAGCGTCGACGTGCGCGTCGACCGGCTCTTCCGCGTCTTCCGCAACAACCTCTACCCCTACATCGACGTGAAGCAGGAGCAGCCAGAGCTGACCGAGCTCGTCGAGATCGGCGACGAGCCGTTCATCCTCCATCCGGGCGAGTTCGTCC
This sequence comes from uncultured Actinomycetes bacterium, assembly GCA_903930195.1. Lineage (GTDB taxonomy): Bacteria > Actinomycetota > Thermoleophilia > Gaiellales > Gaiellaceae > PALSA-600. The sequence continues at coordinate 2,549 of CAIYXH010000097.1, forward strand.
TCGGCTCCACGCTCGAGCGCGTCCGGCTGCCCGACGACCTCGTCGCACGCCTGGAAGGGAAGAGCTCGCTCGGCCGCCTCGGGCTCCTGATCCACTCGACTGCCGGCTTCATCGATCCCGGCTGGGACGGCCACGTCACGCTCGAGCTCGCGAACGTCGCGAGCCTCCCGATCACGATCTACGCCGGGATGAAGATCGGCCAGCTCTCGTTCATGCAGCTCTCCGAGCCGGCCGAGCATCCCTACGGCTCCGGCGGTCTCGGCTCGAAGTACCAGGGCCAGCGCGGCCCGACCCCGAGCCGGTACTACAAGAACTTCTCCGCCTGATCGGGCTCGATGCCCGAGCAGGCGAAAGGGACAGGTCTTCGGACCTGTCCCTACGAAGGCGTTAAAGACGGAGGGCCGTCACAAGGACGGCCCTCCGCTCGGTACTAGCTGGGAGTCGTAGAGACGCTTCCGGCCTGCGGATCGACTCCGCTGGCGCGCGCTCTGCGGTTTACGACATCTGCGCGATGTCCCCCACGCTGGCTAGACGATTCCCCATCGGGTCCAGGGACACGTCCCTACGAGCTAGCACCTCCACTGCCCGTACTGGAAATCTCCATCTACCGGACCACCTCCTTTCCGCGGTTGCTCCCATTTTAGCGGGAAGGGCCGGACATCCTCCTGGCTTGCTCGACAGCCGCGCGAACGTGGCAGTCGGCGATGTGATCGTTGACGACACCGCAGGCCTGCATGGCCGAGTAGACGGTCGTCGGACCGACGAAGCGGAAGCCCGAGCGCTTCAGCCGCTTCGAGAGCGCGACCGACTCCGGCGTCTGCGCGGGCGTCTCGCCGAGCGAGCGCATCGGCGGGTGCTCCGCGGGCGCGTAGGCCCAGAGCAGCTCGTGCAGCGGCTCGCCCTCGGCGCGCAGCGCAACCGCGGCGCGCGCGTTGCCGATCGCCGCCTCGATCTTGCCGCGGTGACGGACGATGCCCGCGTCGCCGAGGAGCCGCGCGACGTCGCGCTCGCCGAAGGCGGCGACGGCATCGGGGTCGAATTCGGCGAAGCCGGCGCGGAAGGACTCGCGCTTGCGCAGGATCGTCAGCCACGAGAGCCCAGACTGGAAGCCCTCGAGGCAGAGACGCTCGTAGACGCCCCGCTCGTCGCGGATCGGCCGGCCCCACTCCTAGTCGTGGTAGGCGAGGTATGCCGGGTCGGTCGTCGCCCAGCAGCGGACGGGCTCGGGTGCGCTCACACGTCGACGAGGACGGTGCCGTCCTCGACGCGAACCGGGAAGACCTTGACCGCCTGGAACGCTGGCAGCGTGAGCGCGTTACCGCTGCGGATGTCGAACTTGGCGCCGTGGCGCGGGCAGATCACCGTGCAATCGTCCGGATCCCAGGGCCCGAGACAGAGCGGGCCGTCATCGTGGGAGCAGCGATCCTCGATCGCGAGCAGCTCGCCGTCGCAGTTGTAGACACCGACCGAGAGCTGCTCCGTCTCGATGAGCTTCATCTCCCCAGGGGCCAGCTCCGACAGGGGCCCTGCGTTCAGCTCAGCCAAAGTCCAAACCCTGCCACTCGTCCGGCAGCGGCGTGTCCTTCGCCTTGTGCAGCGCCACCTTGAGCACGCCGAGCCCGAGGATCGCGCACTTGAGCCGCACCGGTGTCAGCGGGATGCCGATCTCCTCGATCAGCTCCTCCTTGGGGATTGCGGCGACGTCGGCCGCCTTCTTGCCGACGACGAGCTCGGTCAGCATCGAGGTGGCGGCCTGCGAGATCGCGCAGCCGCGCCCTTCGAAGCGGATCTGGTCGATCGTGTCGCCGTCGGCGCCGAAGGCGACCGAGACGGAGACCTGGTCCCCGCAGAGCGGGTTCTGGCCCTCGGCATGCGCGTGGGCGTGCTCGAGCGTCCCGTAGTTGCGGGGGCTCTTGTAGTGGTCGAGGATGTTCTCGCGGTAGAGGTCGTCGAACTCCGACATCAGCCCATCAGCTCCTTTGCCTTGCGGACGCCGGCAGCGAGCCGGTCGATCTCCTCGGGCAGGGTGTAGAGGTAGAAGCTCGCGCGGTTCGTCGCAGGCAGGTCGAGCTTGCGCAGGAGCGGCTGGCAGCAGTGGTGGCCGGCACGGATCGCGATGGCATCCAGATCGAGGATCTGCGCCATGTCGTGCGGGTGGACGCCGTCGACGTCGAACATGACGATCCCGGCGCGGCGCTCGGCCGGAGGGCCGTAGAGCTTCATGCCCGGGATCTCGCCGAGCACGTCGAGGGCGTAGGCGGCAAGCGCGTGCTCGTGCGCCTCGATCGCCTCGAGCCCGACCTCCTCGAGGTAGTCGATCGCTGCACCGAGGCCGACAGCCTCCGCGACCGGCGAGGTGCCCGCCTCGAACTTCGCCGGCAGCTCGGCCCAGGTCGTCGTCTGGTCGCCGACGTGGCGGATCATGTGGCCACCGAGCAGGAACGGCTCCATCTCGAGCAGCAGCTCGGTGCGGCCCCAGAGGAAGCCGATACCGCTCGGGCCGCACATCTTGTGGCCGGAGACGGCGATGAAGTCGGCGCCGAGCGCCTGGACGTCGAGGCGGATGTGCGGCGCGGCCTGGGCGGCGTCGCAGACGAGGATCGCGCCGCGCTCGTGCGCCCAGGCGGCGAGCTTGGGGATGTCGCCGATCGTGCCGAGAGCGTTCGAGACGATGGTCGCCGCGACGATCTTCACGTTCTCTAGGTCGGCGACCGCGTCGAGCTGCGGGTCGCCTGCGTCGTCGATCGGGATGACGCGGAACTCGGCGCCGGTGCGGTTCGCGACGTACTGCCAGGGGACGAAGTTCGAGTGGTGCTCGAGCTCCGTCGCGAGGACGACGTCGCCGGGCTTCAGCCGCGCGAGGCCGTAGGCGTAGGCGACGAGGTTGAGGGCTTCGGTCGCGTTCCGGACGAAGATGATCTCGCGCTCGCTCGGCGCGTTCACGAACGCCCGCACCTTCTCCCGCGCGCCTTCGAGACCGGCGGTGGCGCGCTCGCCGAGGGCGTAGACGCCGCGGTGGACGTTCGAGTACGACGTCTCGTAGAACGCCGTCATCGCCTCGAGCACCTGCCGCGGCTTCTGCGACGTCGCGGCCGAGTTCAGATAGGCAAGTGGCTTGCCGTTGAACGTCTGCTCGAGGATCGGGAAGTCCGCGCGAATCCGCTGCACATCGAGCGTCGGCACCTCCGAAACAGCCATAGAACTACTGTACCGAGGCCCTTCCGCGTGCCGGACTACGCCTGCGGGATGCGAGCTTCGAGCGCCGCGCCCAGGGCCTCGCGCACCGGCTCGAGATCGATCCGGTCGAGGATGTCCTGGAAGAAGCCGCGCACGATCAGCCGCTCGGCCTCGGCCCGGGTGAGCCCCCGGGCCATCAGGTAGAAGAGCTGGTCGCGGTCGACCCGTCCGAGCGTCGCGCCGTGGGTGCAGCGGACGTCGTTCGCCATGATCTCGAGCCCGGGGATCGAGTCGGCGTGCGCGTCGGGCGAGAGCAGCAGGTTGCGGTTCTCCTGGTAGGCGTTCGTCTTCTGGGCGTGCTCCTCGACGCGGATCATCCCGCGCCAGACGGCCCGGGAGTGCTCGCGCAGGGCGCCCTTGAAGGCAAAGTCCGACTCGGTCGACGGCGCGATGTGCTCCTGGAAGGTG
>CAIYXH010000098.1 GCA_903930195.1 uncultured Actinomycetes bacterium
AGGTTCGAGGCGACGATCACCCAGACGAGCGTGTAGCCGTAGCGTGAGCCGCCGGCGATGTTCGTCGCGAAGTTGCCCGGATCGATGTAGGCGACGCAGGCGATGAACGCGGGCCCGAGGAACGGCAGGATGCGGAACCGCGTGCGGTGGAGCGCCTCGTCGACCGTATGGAGGCCGGAGGGAAGCGCGTCGGCGGAGGTCGCGCGGAGGCTCATTCCCCAAAAGTTTAGCTTAGGCTAAAAATCAGCCGCAGCGCCGCTCGTTCCCTGCCCGCCCACGGTCCCATCCCGAACCCCCACCCACCCTGGGGAGACGGAACGACGCTACCCCGAGCGCAAGCTGTCCTTCGCCACGAGAGCGTGACGGATCCGTCAATCCTGCCGCGCCGCCGCCGAGGGGGCGCTACGCGTCGCGGACGAGGTGCAGGTCGGGCAGGTTGCGCCAACGCTCGTCGAGATCGAAGCCGTAGCCGACGAAGAACTCGTCGGGCACGGTGAAGCCGACGTAGCGGATCGGGAGATCGTCGACGAGCCGGCGGTAGGGCCGGTCGAAGAGGACGGCTGCACTGAGCGACGCCGGGTTGCGCATCGAGAGGGCGCGGCGGAGGTAGTTCATCGTCAGGCCGGTGTCGACCACCTCGTCGACGATCAGCACATCGCGGCCGGTGACCTCCACGTCGAGATCCTTGAGGAAGCGCACCTGCTCGTGGCCGCCGAGGCTCGAGGCGCCGTAGCCCGCGAGCTCGAGGAAGTCGAGAGCGTGGGGGATGGCGAGCGCGCGGGAGAGATCGGTGACGAACGGGAGGCACGCCTTCAGCATCCCGACGAGGAGCGGCTCGCGGCCGGCGTAGTCGCGGGCGATCTCGGTGGCCAGCTCACGGACGCGGAGGGCGAGCTCGCCGCCGGATAGGTAGACGTCGCCGATCCGGGCGTCCGCGTGGTGGGCGTGCGCGGTCAGGAGGCTTTGCGGAGCCCGTAGCGCGACGCCAGGCGCTCGAAGTCACGCTCGTAGAAGAGCTTGACACGGACGTCGGGATAGAGCGCCCGCAGCTTGCGCAGTTTCCGGTTCTTCCGGGTGACGAGCGACTGCTTCATCACCGTGACCTCCAGGTACAAGTCCTGCTCCGGGAGGTAGAAGTCGGGCGTGAACGCCTCGGTGACACGACCGTCTGCGTCGCGCTCGAGGACGAACGTGTGGGGCTCGTACAGCCACGGAATCCCGTAGTAGTCGAGGATCTTCGCGTACTCCAGCTCGGCCTCGTTCACGAACCGAGGAGTACCCTCCCCGCGATATGCCTGGAAAACAGGCGTTTCGAGCTGCACGCTGACCACGGTACCACCCCCTTCGGACAGGCCCCGCACGGGGAGGTGTACCCCGGCTACGCTAGAGCCATGCCGACCCGCGACGAAGTGTTCGAGGCCCTCCGTGGTGTCGAAGACCCCGAGCTCGGGATGGACATCGTCGAGCTCGGCCTCCTCTACGACGTCGAAGTCGAGGACGCGAGCGTCAAGGTGAGCTACACGCTGACCTCCATGGGCTGCCCCGCTGGGCAGATGATCCAGGAGGACATCGAGCGCGTCGTGCGCGAGGTACCGGGTGTCGAGAACGTCACGCCCGAGCTGACCTTCGAGCCGGCCTGGACACCCGAGCGGATGTCCGACGACGCCAAGTTCATCCTCGGTTTTTGACCGAGCAGAGGGACTGTCCCCGCAGGGGGCTGTCCGGTGTCGAGCTTCCGCGACGCGTGAAGCCGGGACAGTCCCGATAGATCTGGGACAGCCCTTCACCTGCGGTCTTTTGTCACCGCAGGCACAATGCGCGCGTGACGACCGCAGACGTCCAGCGGCTGGCGGAGCGGCTCGGGCTCGACGTCGTCGGCGTGACGGCGGCCGTCGCCTACACGGGGACGGAGCGGCACATCCGCGAGCGGAAGGCGCGCGGGCTCTTCGGCCTGCTCAAGTTCACGACGGCACGGCCCGAGGTGTCGTGCCACCCGGAGCTGCTGCTCGACGGCGCGACCTCCGTGATCTCGGCGGCGTTCTGTTACTCCGCGCCTGAAGAGGCGCGGCTGGACGGCCACGGGACACTGCCCCGCTACGCGCGCGTCGACGGCTACGGCGCCCTGCGCGAGCGGCTCGAGGCTCTCGGCCAGGCGCTCGGTGCGTCCTACCGTGTCCTCGTCGACGCGAACCAGCACGTCGACCGCGAGGCGGCCGCGCGCTCGGGTGTCGGCTTCTACGGGAAGAACACGATGCTGATCACCCGCCGCCATGGCTCGTGGGTCGTGCTCGGGACGCTCGTCACCTCGGCGGGGCTCGAGCCGACACCGCCGCTCGCGCCCGGCTGTGGCTCCTGCACGAGCTGCATCGACGCCTGCCCGACAGGCGCGCTCGACGAGCCGGGGACGCTGGATGCCACCCGTTGCCTCTCGTACTGGACGCAGGTGCCCGAGCCGTTCCCGGAGCCCTATCGGGCCGGGCTCGGCACGAGCGTCTACGGCTGCGACATCTGCCAGGACGTCTGCCCCTGGAACCGCGGCGTCGAACGCCGCCGGGCCGGGGACGAGCCGCTGCCGGCGCACGTCGACCTCGTGGCGTGGCTCGAAGCCGGCGACGAACGGCTCGACGACGCGCTCCGCCGGCTCTACGTGCCGAAGAACGACCCGCGCTGGCTGCAGCGGAACGCGCTGATCGTGCTCGGCAACGCCGGTGCCCGCGATCCGCGCGCCGAAGCCGTGCTCCAGGAGTACGCCGACGGCGACGACGAGCTGCTCGCCGAGCACGCCCGCTGGGCGCTCGAGCAGAGCCGGGAGGTAGCGTCGTGCCGCTGAGGGCGCTCGAGCGCTGGATCTCGCTGGTCCGGCTCCTGTTCTTCCCGTTCGTCGTCGCGACGGTGGCGCTCGCGCGTTACCCGCACGGCTGGGAGATGTGGTCGTGGCTCGCGACGGGCGCCTACGGCGTCGGCGCCGTCGCGCTCTTCGCCTACGCCCGCAGCGAGGCCGTGACCCGGCACGCGTTCGCCCAGAGCCTCGTCGCCCAGGTCTTCGACACCGGGATCGTGATGGCGTTCGTCTTCGCCTACAGCTTCGAGCGCGGGCTCCCGTCGCAGCAGATCCTCTACATCGACCTCGCCGCCGCCTGCGTGCGCTTCCAGTTCGTCGGCGGCCTCTCGCTTGCCCTCGTCTCGGCGCCGATTCTCGTCGTCTTCGAGCGGCTCCGCGAGAACCAGCTCGGCACCACGTTCAGCTGGAAGCTCGTCGCGTTCCAGACGGCGCTCGAGGTGATGATGGCCCTGATCGTCGGCTGGCTCGTCCAGCGGCTCGCGACGGAGGGCGGCATTGCCGAGGCGCGCGCGATCGAGGCCGAGAGCCTGCGCGACGAGCTGCGCAAGCGGGCCGACCTCACCGACGCCGCCAATCGCTGCGCCCGCGCGCTCGCCTCGCCGCTCGATCTGGGGGAGGCGTTCGGGGCGTTCATCCGCCAGCTCGAGATCCTGCTCCCGTTCGACCGCGTCTCGATCGTCCTCGCCCAGAACGACCGGGCGCAGGTGATCGCCGCGTCGGGTGTCGGCGCGGACACCGTCTCGCCCGCCGGCTACGAGCAGCAGGTCGAGGGGACGACGCTCGGTGCGGTGCTCGCCGACGGCACGCTGCTCGAGACGGGGGACATCTCGGAGTCGGCGTTCGCCGACGACCGGGAGCTGGCAGCCCTCGGGCTGCACAGCCGGATCGCAGCGCCGCTCACCTCCGGCGCCGAGACGGTCGGGATGCTCGCGGTGCTGCGCCGCCGCCCCGATGGCTTCACGAGCTCCGATGTCGACCTGCTGGTCCTGCTCGGCCGCTTCGTCGCCGCCACTGCACAGAACGTCCACGCCTACGCCGCGGAGCGCTCGACGGTCGAGGAGCTCAAGCGCCTCTCGACGCTCCGCTCCGACTTCGTCTCGCTCGTCTCGCATGAGGTGCGGACGCCGCTTGCCGCCGTGATCGGCTCGGCGCGGACGCTGCAGAGCCGCTGGGACGACCTCGACGCGAAGCAGCGCGAGGCGTTCCTCGCGCTGATCGCCGACGAGACCGACCGTCTCGCGACCCTCGTCGGCGAGGTGCTCGACAGCTCGCGGATCGACTCGGGTACGTTCAGCTACACGTTCGAGGATCTCGACGTCGGCACCCTCGTCCGCGAGACGGTTGCGACCCGCGACCTCGCGAACGAGGAGGTCGCGATCGTGGCCGAGGTCGACGAGCTGCTCCCGACGGTGCGCGGCGACAGCGCCCGACTGCAGCAGGTGCTCGTCAATCTGATCGAGAACGCGGTCAAGTACTCGCGGGGCTCGGCTCCGGTCGAGGTGCATGCCCGGGCGAAGCCGGGCGCGGTGGCCATCTCGGTCATCGACCATGGCCCTGGCATCGCCGAGAAGGATCAGAAGCTGATCTTCGAGCGCTTCGGCCGGGTCCGGCAGACGTCGTTTCTGCCGGGAACAGGGCTCGGGCTCTACATCTCGAGCGGGATCGCCGAGGCCCATAACGGGACGCTCGACGTGCGGTCGCGTCCCGGCGAAGGAGCGACCTTCACCCTGACGCTGCCGGCCTCGACCGTCTAGGTGACGGCTTTGACCGGGCGCAGCTCGCGCTCGAGCTCCCGGGCACGCGCGGCAACCTGCGCCCGCAGCTCCGGCGGCTCGACGACCACGGCCTCGCCGCGGTAGGAGAGCACCTCGCCGACGAGCCAGTCGGCGCTCCCGACCTGGCGGTCGGAGACGGCAGAGCCGTCGGCCAGGGCGCGGGCGCCGCGCTCGACCTCCCAGCGGGCGACCGTGGGCGAGAACCAGACACGTGCCTTCGTCGCCTGCTGCAACTCGGCGCGGTCGAAGCCCTCGCGCGGCGTGAAGTCGCGTCCCTCGAGCAGCTTGGCGTTGCGGGTGCGGTCGAGCCGGTAGCTGCGGGCCGCGTCCCGGTCGACGTCCCAGGTGTGGACGTACCAGTGCGGGAGGCGCCGCTCGATCCCGTACGGCTCGACGGTGCGCGTCTCCACCTCGGTCGACTCGGGCTTCAGGTACTCGAGCTCGACGAGCTTGTGGCTTGCGATGCCGCGGGTGAGCGTGTCGACGAGATCCTCCTCCTCGCCGACCACCGGCGCGGGGGTCTGCGAGAGCTCGAACTGGCCGAAGGTGCGCTCGAGCTTCTCGCGGACGGAGGCGAGCGTGTCCTTCGTGCCGGCCGCGACCATCGGGCCGACGAACTCGAGTGCAAGGCGGATCGCCCGTGCCTCGAGCGGCGTCAGCCGCGGCGCACGGCGGAAGGTGTCGCCGAAGAGCTCCTTGTCGACGTGCACCTCGTCGTCGTGCAGTTCTGCGTAGACGGCGTAACAGCCGCCGCCGAAGTTGACGAGGTTGAGCAGCGAAAGGTGCTCCTCGAGGGCGTCGGCGGGGATCGAGAACCGCTCGACGAGCTCCTTCGACTGGATCACCGCGTCGCGGCCCTCGCCGCAGGCGGCGAGCAGGTAGGCGAGCAGCGACTGGAGGACGCCGAAGCGCTCCGGCGCGACCGGCCCTGCGGGCCGTTCGCCGGGTGTGTCGTCCCAGACGAGGCGCGTCTCGGCTGCAAGTGCGGTGGGGGAGCCCTCGTGGGTGCGGCGCGCAGCGCGCACGCCTTCGGTCACGAGCCGGCGGAGACCCGACGGCTCGAGCGGGATCGCGCGGCCGTCCTGCCGCAGCACCCAGCGGGCGAGATGGTCGAGCGAGGCGTACTCGGTGATGAAGACGCCGTCCTCGACGTGGTTGCGCGGTCCCTGATACTCGCGCTCCACCCACCAGGCGGTGTCGGGCGCGACCTTGATGCGTGCCTTGCCTGCGGGGTCGCCGAACTGCCACTCGGCGCGGCCGCGGAACTGCTCGACGTCGAACTCGGCCGGGATGCGGAAGTCGCGCTCGCGGCGCGTGGCGAAGCGGATCTCGGAGCGGATCCGCGAGACGCGGAAGCTCTTGACCTGCTTGCCCTCCTGATCCTCGCCGATCACGTACCAGGTGCCGTTCTCGGGGAGCAGGGCGTAGGGGTTGACGGTGCGCTCGCGCTCCTCGTCCCGCCCGATCGACCAGTAGCGGAAGCGCACGGTGCGCTGCTTCGAGATCGCAGCCTCGAGCTTGCCGAGGCGGCCCTGGAGCTCGGGGGTGTAGTCGGGGTCGCGCACCTCGACGCGCATCGCCGTCGCGGTCGGGGCGTCGTCGAGCGTGCCGGAGCCGCGGCCGAGCGCGAGGTTCTGGAGCGCGAGCCGGAGCGGCTCGGCGTACGCGAAGCGCCCCTCGAGCAGGTAGAGGCAGGTCTGCAGCGCTGCGAGCTCCTCGTCCGACAGCTCGAGCTGCGGCAGGAAGTACCGCTCGGAGCGGAGGGTATAGAGCTCCTCGCCGGTGAACTCGTCGCGCTGGGAGTCCAGCGGGATCCCGAGGGCGACGAGCTCGGCCCGATCGGAGTAGAAGCGCCGGGCGAAGGCCTCGTCGCTCATCTCCTGGTAGCCCTCGACGTTCCCCTTGATGTCGCGCGCCGTCAGCGCGCGCAGCTCCGCCATCAGGAATGCGACCAGGCTGAGCTGCCGGATCAGCTTGTCGGTGTCATGCGACATGCCGCACCGGCCTATACGTGTCGTGACTCATCTGCTGTCCGAGCCTATCGCCCGGAGCATGTCATGCAGAACGTCAGACTCAGGCCGCGACGCGCGAGCGATCGAGATGCTGATGCGACGGGCAGTAATCCCGGTCCGGCAGCGGGGTGCGCTGACAGGCCTTGCCCTTGCGGGTCGTCGCGTGGCAATGGGCCACGCCGCCGTCGAAGGCACCCGACTCGATCTGCTCCTCGACGAAGGCGACCGCGGCGTTGACGCCGTGGCTGACCGCCCAGGAGACCTGGGCCTGCACCGTGATCGGGAAGTAGCGCCGGATGTCCTGGAAGAGCGCCCGGTCGGGCTTCGCGAAGTACTGGGGGTCGGCTGCGAGGCGCTCCATCGTGCCCTCGCACGCGGCGAGGACCTCGCGGCGGTACTCGAGCTGCGTGGACTGCGCGACGTAGGGATCGATGAGATCCTTGATCGAGCGGTAGATCGCGCGCGAGTACTGGTACATGCAGTTCTCGATGTGCAGGATGCGGTCGTCCATCTGTTGGGCCATGAGTGTGGGTCGCTCTCCTCTGACTGTGCCGATTCTGGCGTTGGGAAACCGTTAAGCGCGGACCCCCGCCTCGCGCGATTCCAGGACTCTACACGTCCAATGCCTGACGTTACAATGGTTTCTTCTCTGAAAACACAGAGAAAAGCTATGAGTCGCCGTCGTCGTATGGTCAGCGGGCGATCTGACGTGTGTATGCGCCCGGAAATCCCGCCACCACCGCCCGTTCCAGACCGGCTTCCGCGGCGCTGGATGAGGTGTAGATGCCGCTGAAGACCACGAGATAGCCCGCGCGGAGGCTCGCGAAGCTCGACGAGCGCAGGACGCCGACCTGGGGGAGGCCGGCCGCAGCGGCGCGTCGGGCGACACGCGCGGGCGCCGCAGTCCCGTCCGTCTGGGGATACGACTCGAGGACGAGCGTCCAGCCGTCGGTCTCTGCGGGCCAGGTCTCGGCGCCGTTGGGCTCGACCGCTGCCGGCGCGGGCGCCGTGGTCGTGACGGCGGTCGTCGTGGTGACGGCCCGCGTCGTCGTCGCGTGGGTGGTCGTCGCGCGCGGCCGTGTCGTGCCGGTGGTGCCCAGCGGGCCGCCAGTCCCACCGCGCGCGAGCCCGATCGCCGCTCCGCCCGCCGCGATCGCGACGACGAAGGTGACGAGCGCCGTCCGCGTCCAGGTCGGCTCGGGCATCTCTGCGAGTGTAGGGCGGCTCACGTCTCCGGATGGGGGGTCACGAACTCCTTACCTTTCCGTGAATCCCGGCATACTTGCCGCGGAGATACTTCTCTGTGGCGATGAAGCAGCTTGTAGTCCTCTTTTCTGCGGTGGTTCTTGCGCTCCCGGCGCTCGCGCTGGCGGGAGATCGCGCCACGGGCGACGGCTCGCTCGCGGTCACGTCCGCGAACGGCAAGCTGATCGTGCAGGGCAACGGCCTGATCTACGGCCACTTCGACGCCGGCACGCTGATCGTCACGGCCTACAACGCCGACAACCCCGGCGACCTGGCGAGCGTCAGCGGCGCAAAGGCGCGGTATGTCGGCAGCACGACCACGTACACCGGGAGCGACGTCCGCTTCGTGTTCCCCTCGGGGAAGTACCTGCTCCAGTTCAACGCGGGGAACATCAACTTCTCGGCGGTCGGCTCCGGCTTCTTCACCGCCGTGGGCTGGGGGACACCCGACGACGGCAACTACAGCGTCAACGGCGGCCATGCCGTCGAGATCCAGAAGACAGGCCAGGCGGCGCGCTACGGCACGCTCCAGGGTTTGGGTGTCGCCATTTCTGGCAAGACCTCCTCGTAGTGAACGGGAACACCCCGACCATCCTCGTCGTCGAGGACGAGAGCTCGATCGCCTCGTTCGTCAGCCTCTATCTCAAGAACGCGGGGTACACGGTCAAGACTGCGGCGAGCGGCTCCGAGGCGCTCGCGCAGGTTGCCGAGCGCGAGCCGGCGCTGATCGTGCTCGACCTGATGCTTCCGGACATCGACGGCATCGAGGTCTGCCGCCGGATCCGGCAGGAGTCCGACGTGCCGATCCTGATGCTCACCGCACGCGACGAGGACATCGACAAGATCATCGGCCTCGAGGTCGGCGCCGACGACTACCTCACGAAGCCCTTCAACCCGCGTGAGCTCGTCGCCCGAATCAAGTCGGTGCTGCGCCGCGCGACGCCCGACCGCCGCGAGCACGACAACGAGGAGATCTGGCACGGCGATCTGCACGTCGACTCCGGGCGCCGCGAGGTGAAGGTCGGCGACGAGGAGATCCAGCTTGCGCCGAAGGAGTTCGACCTCCTCTGGGAGCTGCTCGACCACCGCGGGCTCGTGCTGACGCGCGACCAGCTGCTCGAGCGCGTCTGGGGCTACACCTTCGCGGGCGACACCCGCACGGTCGACGTCCACGTCCGGCAGGTGCGCCGCAAGCTCGGCGACGCCTCCCCGATCGTCACCGTGTGGGGCGTGGGCTACAAGGTCTCGCCCGCGCCGCAGTCCCAGAAGGAAGCCGCAGCGTCGTAACCTGGAGCGGACGTGTTCTCGTCCCTCCGCGTACGTCTACCGCTCCTCTTCCTGGCCGGGATTCTCCTGGCCGGTCTCATCACGACGCTGATCGCGATCCAGCTCTTCCGCGAGTTCGCCCACGACGAGACGCTGAGTCAGGTGCGGCGGGAGGCGAACGGCATCTCGCTCCTCTATGCCGACGCGATCCGCGAGGACTTCGACGCCTCGCAGAAGAACTCCCGCAGCGCCCCGACCTTCGCCGCCGCGCGCCTGCGTGAGACGACGGGCGACCGGATCTACTACGTCGGCAACCCGCCGTTCCCGGGCGAGAAGTCGGGCCTGCCGACCCTCGGGCAGAAGATCGACTGGGTCTCCGGCAAGTCGCTGACCTTCGAATTCACCCCGCCGGGGGCGCAGAAGGCGTACTACGCCGCCGGGTCGCCGGTGCTGTTCCACGGGCGTGCGGTGGGGATGATCGTCGTCGCGAAGCCGAAGACCGACGTCAACGCCCGCGTCTTCTCGCTCGTCTGGCGCCTCGCCGTCGCGGGCCTGCTCGGCCTGATCGTCGCCGGGCTGCTCGCCTTCTACCTCTCGCGGCGCCTCGTGCGGCCCGTGCTCGCGCTGTCGCGGGCGGCCGACGAGGTAGCGGGCGGGAACTACGCCGTGGCCGTGCCGGACGGTGGCGCCGGCGAGATCGGCCATCTGACCGAGCGCTTCGGCGAGATGGCCGCGAAGCTCGCCGAAGCCGAGACGCGCGAGCGGAACTTCCTCATGTCGGTCTCGCACGAGCTGCGCACGCCGCTGACCGCGATCCGCGGCCATGTCGCGGCGATCGCCGACGGCGTCGTCGAGGATCCCGACGCGCAGGCGCACTCGCTCGCGATCGTCGCGGCCGAAGCTGCGCGGCTCGAACGGCTTGTCGGCGACATCCTCGACCTTGCGAAGCTGGACGCCCACCGCTTCACCGTCCTCCGCGAGGAGGTCGACATGGAGCAGCTCGTCGGGCGTGCGTACGAGACCTTCAGCGAGCAGGCGCGGGAGCGGGGGATCGCGCTGCAGCTCGAGGTCCGGGCGGCGCCTGTGATCGTCTCCGACGGCGACCGTGTGCTCCAGATCGTCGACAACTTCCTCTCGAACGCGTTCAAGGCGACGCCCGACGGCGGCCGCATCGACCTGGCGCTCTCGCAGACGAACGGCAGCGTCACCGTCGCCGTCGAGGACACCGGCCCGGGGATCAAGCCAGAGCTCCGCGAGCGGCTGTTCCGCCCGTTCGTCAGCGGCGGCGGAGGGACAGGGCTCGGCCTCACGATCTCCCGCGAGCTCTCGACGGCCCTCGGCGGCCGCATCGACCTCGACACCGAGCTCGGCAAGGGCTCGCGCTTCGCCCTCGTGCTGCCGGCGTAAGGCGGGACAGGTCTGAAGACCTGTCTCCCGGTATTCAGCCGGCGTCGGCGGGGCGGCGGAGGTGGACGACCTCGGCCTTCGGCTCGAGCAGGCGCTCGATGCGGTCGAGCCGGTCGTTCATCGCGCGCCACTGACCGGTGATCAGATCGACGAGGAGCTGCAGGTCGTCGATGCGCGCATGGCGCTCGGCGAGCAGGTCGGTCTCCATCCGCTCGAGGCGGCGGATCATCCCGTTCGAGAGCCCCTTCACCTCGGCGAGCCGCCGCGAGAGCGGCGCTGCCTCTTCGCGGAGGCCGTCGCGAAGCGCGCTGCCGACGGCATCGGGCAGGACGACCTGAAGCTCGTCCGCGGTCTGCGCAAGCGCCTCGACCTGCAGCCGTGCGCGTTCGAGCGCAGCGGCGATGTCGGGTGGCAGCGTCGTGCGGTCGTCCATCGTGGGACCGTATCGCGCTTCACGGCTGGAAGCAACAATGGCGCCCGTGCGTGCCGACGAGCTCGACTATGACCTGCCTCCGGAGCTGATCGCCCAGCATCCGGTCGAGCCGCGCGACTCCTCGCGGCTCCTCGTCTTCGACCGCGCGACGGGTGAGATTCGCCACCGCTCGTTCACCGACCTGCCGGACGAGCTCGCCGCCCGCACGCTCACCGTCGTCAACGACACGCGCGTGGTGCCGGCGCGGATCCGGATCGAGCAGCCGCGGGGAGAAGTGCTGCTGCTCGAGCGCCTCGCAGGCGACGAGTGGCTCGGCCTCGCGCGGCCGACGCGACGTCTCAGACCCGGCCGGCGCTACGGCCCGGTCGAGCTGATC
>CAIYXH010000099.1 GCA_903930195.1 uncultured Actinomycetes bacterium
CACGGAGGCGCGCCGGGCGGCTTCGAGGGTCTCGGCGACGACGCAGGCAAGGATCTGGCCGCGATAGGCGACCGTGCGGTGCTGGAACACGGCCAGCTCGCCCGACTGCTGCTCGAGCCGCGGCGCGTTCTCGGCCGAGAGCACGGCGAGCACGCCGGGAAGCGCGAGCGCGGCGGCAGCATCGACGGCGACAAGGGTCCCCTTCGCGACCTGCGACTGCACGACCGCCGCGTAGGCGGTGCCCTCGACGCGGTACTCGTAGGCGTACCGCGCCTCGCCGGTCACCTTCTCGTGGCCCTCGAGCCGCGTCGGCGACGAGGTGGCAGAGCCGACGGTGACGCTCATGTGCCGCTCCCGAGGGCGAGCAGGGTCGCGACGATCGTGTTGCGGGCGAGGTGGAGCTTGTAGGCGTTGTCGCGCAGTGGGCGCGCGGCGGCGAGCTCGGCCTCGGCCGCGCGGGTGAACGACGCCTCGTCTGCCGGCGCGCCGACGAGTGCAGCCTCGGCCGCATGGGCGCGCCACGGCTTGTGGGCGAGGCCACCGAGCGCGATGCGCGCGGAGCTGACATGGCCGTCGTCGACCTCGACGATCGCGGCTACCGAGACGAGGGCGAAGGCGAAGGACGCCCGGTCGCGGACCTTCCGGTAGCCGGACCGTCCCGGCGGGGGAGCGGGCAGCTCGACGGCGGTGATCAGGTCGCCGCGCTCGAGCACCGTGTCGCGCTCCGGGTGCTCGCCAGGGAGGCGGTGGAGCTCGGCGACGGGAAGCGTGCGCGCGCCGCTCGCCCCTTCGACGTGAACGGTGGCTTCGAGCGCGACGAGCGCGACCGCCATGTCGGACGGGTGCGTCGCGACGCACACCTCCGACCAGCCGAGGATCGCGTGGTTGCGGTGCTCGCCCTCGCGTGCCGGGCAACCCGTCCCGGGCTCGCGCTTGTTGCAGGGCTTCGTCACGTCGCCGAAGTAGAGGCAGCGGGTGCGCTGCAGCAGGTTGCCGCCCGTCGTCGCCTCGTTGCGGAGCTGGGGCGAGGCGCCGTTCAGCAAGGCCGAGGCGAGGAGCGGATAGCGGCTGCGGACGACCGGGTCGGCGGCAAGGTCGGCATTCCGGGCGCCGGCACCGATCCGGAGGCCGCCGGCGGGTAGCTCCTCGATCCCGCGTGCGACCGAGCCTGCGACGTCGACGAGCAGGCCGGGCGAGGCGACGCCCAGGCGCATCAGGTCGACGAGGTTCGTCCCGCCGGCGACGAACACCGCCTCGGGATCGCCCGCGACGAGCTCGACGGCCCGCTTCGCGTCGGCGGGGGTCGCGTAGGCGAACGGCTTCACGGGGTGAGCTCCTCGATCGCGGCCACGATGTTCGGATACGCGCCGCAGCGGCAGAGGTTGCCGCTCATCCGCTCGCGGATCTCGGGGCCGTCGAGCACGACCGGTCCGGTCAGGTCGGCGGTGACGGCGCTGGGCCAGTCGGCGCCCGCCTCGACGAGCATCGCGGCGGCCGAGCAGATCTGGCCGGGCGTGCAGTAGCCGCACTGGAAGGCGTCCTGCTCGATGAAGGCCTCACGGAGGGCGTCGAGCTCGGGCCGCTGCGCCAGACCCTCGATCGTCTCGATCGTCGCGCCCTGGTGGGTGGCAGCGAGCGCGAGGCAGGCATTCGTCCGCCGCCCGTCGACGACGATCGTGCAGGCGCCGCACTGGCCGTGGTCGCAGCCCTTCTTCGCGCCGGTCAGGTCGAGCGTCTCGCGCAGCAGGTCGAGCAGCGAGGTGCGCGTGTCGACCGTGAGCTCGACGCGCTCGCCGTTGACGGTCAGCGCCACCTCGACGAGGACAGGGTTCTCGCCGCTCATGCGAGCGCGACCTTCCGGTTGCCGCGGAAGAAGAGGACGGCCGCAGCGCCGAGTGCGGGCAGAGCCAGCGCGAACGCGCCGAAGCGCAGGCCGAGCACGTCGGCGAGCGTGCCGTCGGTTACGCTGGCGATGGGCCGGGCGCCGAGGAACGCGATGCTCCAGAGCACCATGATCCGCCCGCGGTGCTCGTCGGCGACCTCCAGCTGGAGGCGCGACGTGGCGGCCGTGTTCGCCGAGAGGTAGCCCATGCCGAGCACGAACAGCGCGGCGAGGGCGATGGGGAGGGACGGCGCGAACGCGAACCCGGTGAGCCCGAGCCCGGTCGTGCCCAGGGCGATCATCACGGTTCGGCGGGTGCCGACGAGGCGGTGCGCGAAGGTGAACGCCGCAACGACGGCTCCCACGCCGAAGCCGCCGATCAGGATCCCCGAGAGCGTGGCGGCGTGGTGGAACTCACGGTTCATGAACGGCGGTCCGAGCGTGATCGGCGGGTCGGTCGCCATGTTCATCGCGAGGATCGCGCAGAGGAGCCCGGCGAGCTTCGGGTTGCGCCGCACGAGGTCGATGCTCTCGCTCAGGCGCGGGCGCGTGGTGGGCGGCGTGTGGGCGGTCAGCGCCCGCACCGAGAGCACGCCGACGATCATCGCCACGTAGGAGCACGAGTTGACGCCGAACGCCCAGGCCGGCCCCAGGGTGTCGATCACGAGCGCGGCGAGCACCGGGCCGAGCGCGCGCCCGATGTTGAAGGTGACCGAGTTGAGCGCGAGCGCGGTCGAGATGACCTCGCGCGAGACGAGCGACGGGGCGTACGCCATCATCGACGGCGTCGCGAACGAGTTCGAGATGCCGAGGATCCCGGCGAAGACGATCACGAGCGGAGCGCTCGCGTGGCCGGTTCCGGCGATCACGGCGAGCGTCGCGCTGACCGTGAGCGCGGTGCACTGCGTGGCGAGGATCACCTTCTGCCGGTCGAAGCGGTCGACGACGCGGCCCGTGACCGGCGCGAGGATGAAGACCGCGGCGTACTGCGAGAAGCCGAGCACGCCGAGCAGGACGGTCGAGTGCGTGTCGCGGTAGACGAGGATCGACTGCCCGAGCACCTGGAACCACGTCCCCGTGTTCGAGAGCAGGTTCCCGAGGAGGTAGGGCCAGAAGTTCCGGTCGCGCAGGAGCGTCCCGGTGACACCGGTGGAGAAGAGCTTGCGGCGGGGCGCGTCGACCGTTGCGGCTCCCCCAGCCGGCGTTGCGGCGTCTCGATTGTCAGGCATTGGGCGAGCAGCGATCGTACCGCCCCTAGAGTGAGGCCCATGCCGCCTCTCGACGAACGCGCCACCGCGACGCTCGCCGCGGTGCTCGAGCGGCTGATCCCGGCCGACGAGCTCGGCCCCGGAGCCGTGGGCGCAGGGGTGCTCGACTACGTCCTCGGTGCGCTGGCAGGGCCGTATGCCGTCCACGTGCCGCGCTACGCGGCAGGCCTCGCCGCCCTCGCGGCGTTCGCAGAGCTCGAGCCGGCGGCACAGGACGAGCTGCTCGAACGGCTCGAGAACGACGATCGCGTCTTCTTCGACCTCGTCCGCCAGCACGCGGTCGAGGGGATGTTCTCCGACCCGTCGCACGGCGGCAACGCCGACTTCGCCGGCTGGCGCCTGCTCGGCTACCCCGGGCCGAAGCGCACGTTCACCGAGGCCGACCAGCGGCTCGACATCGACGTGGAGCGCACGTATGGCTGAACTCGCCGACGCGCGGCGCCTGCCGCCGGTCGACGTCGCGATCGTCGGCCTCGGCGCTGCGGGCGGGCTGATGGCCTGGCGCCTGGCAGAGGCCGGGTTGACCGTTGCGGGCCTCGAAGCCGGGCCGGTCGTGACGCGCAACGACTTCGTCTTCGACGAGCTCCACAACGACATTCGCAACGGTCTCGGCGCGGCGAAGGTGAACCATGAGATCCCCACGTGGCGCCCGACGGCCGACGTCGAGGCGACGACGAGCCGCGCCGGGCGGCTCGTCAGCCTGATGTCGAACGGCGTCGGCGGAGGCTCGATCCACTACGCCGGTGTCCACTCGCGCTTCGCGCCCTGGAACTTCGCCGTCCGTACCCGGAGCGAGGCGCGCTACGGCGCGAGCGCGCTACCGGCCGACTCGACGGTCACCGACTGGCCGTTCGACTACGCCGAGCTGGAGCCGTTCTACGAGGCCGTCGAGCAGGAGCTCGGCATCTCGGGGCTCGCAGGCGCGAATCCGTTCGAGGCGCCGCGCTCGGGCCCGTATCCGCTGCCGCCGCTGCGACGCAGCGGCTGGAACGACCTCGTCGCCGAGGCCGCCCGGCGCAAGGGGCTGAACCCTTTCCCCGCCCCGGCGGCGCTCCGTTCCGAGACTCGCGACGGCCTGCCGGGCTGCACCTACTGCGGCTTCTGC
>CAIYXH010000100.1 GCA_903930195.1 uncultured Actinomycetes bacterium
ATCCGCGACCTCCCAAAGGGTGACGCGCTGGCCACCGCGCAGCTCGCGGGGATCCTCGCCGCCAAGCGAACGAGCGACCTCATCCCCCTCTGCCACCCGCTGCCGCTCTCGGTAGCCGGTGTCGATCTTGCGGTCGGCGATGACCGGGTCGACATCACTGCGTATGCGGAGACGACGTCGCAGACCGGAGTCGAGATGGAGGCGTTGACGGCAGTCAGCGTCGCGGCTCTGACGATCTACGACATGGCCAAGGCGATCGACAAGGGCATGGTCATCTCCGAGATCACACTCCGGGAGAAGACGAAGGACATCGTTTGAGGGCAGCCGTGCTGACCGTCTCCGACCGCGTCTCGCGGGGCGAGGCGGAGGACGGGAGCGGCGACACGCTCGAAGAGCTCCTGCGCGGCGACGGCTACGACGTCGAGCGCGCGCTCGTTCCCGACGAGGCCGACCTGATCGCGGCCACCGTCACGGAGCTCGCAGGCTCGGCTGCGCTCGTGCTGACGACCGGTGGCACCGGGCTCGCCGCCCGCGACGTCACCCCCGAGGCGACCCGACGGGTGATCGAGCGCGAGGCGCCCGGCATCGCCGAGGCGATCCGCGCGGACTCGCTGACGAAGACGCCGCACGCCCTGCTCTCCCGCGGCGTCGCCGGCACCGTCGGCTCGGCGCTCGTCGTCAATCTCGCCGGCTCGCCCGGCGCCTGCCGCGACGGTTACGCCGTCCTGCGCCCCGCGCTCACGCACGCGCTCAAGCTCCTCGCCGACCAGACCACCGCGACCGACCACCAGAACACGTAGCCAGCATGGGCAACACCTTCTCTGCCAGTCCCCTCGAGACGACCTCGCTCTTCGCGAAGCTCGTCAAGATCGAACACACGGTCTTCGCGCTGCCGTTTGCCTATGTCGGCGCATTCCTCGCGCTCGGCAAGGTCCCGTCGGCCGGACAGATCCTCTGGGTGACCGTGGCGATGGCCGGTGCCCGCTCGCTCGCGATGGCGCTCAACCGGCTGATCGACGCCGGCATCGACGCGCGTAACCCGCGCACCGCCGGCCGCGAGATCCCGTCGGGCAAGCTCAGCCCCGCGGCCGTCCTCGGCTTCTGCGGCGTCGCCCTCATCGTCTTCCTCGTCGCGGTCTGGCAGCTCCAGCCGATCGTCCGCTGGCTCTGGCCGATCCCGGTTGTGGCCTTCGTCGTCTACCCGTACCTCAAGCGGTTCACCTGGCTCTGCCACATCTGGCTCGGTGTCGTCGACGGTCTCGCGCCGGTCGGCGGCTGGGTTGCGGTCAAGGGCACGCTCCCCTGGGAGGCGTGGGCGCTCGGTGGCGCGGTCGCGGCCTGGGTTGCCGGCTTCGACCTCTTCTATGCGCTCTTCGACGTCGATATCGACCGCGCGCAGGGCTTGCACTCCTGGGCCGTGCGCTTCGGTGAGCGCGGTGTCTTCGTCGGCGCGCGCGTCATGCACCTGCTCACGGTCGTCTTCCTGGCCGCGGCCGGCGTCGGCCTGCACACGGGCGGCTGGTACTGGGCCGGCGTCGTGGCGGTCGCGGCGCTCCTCGGCTACGAGCACTCGCTCGTCCGGCCCGGCGACCTCCGGCGGCTCGATGCCGCGTTCTTCACGATGAACGGCGTGATCAGCGTCACGTTCTTCGTGTTCGTGCTCGCCGACGTGCTCTAGGACTGCTGCGCTCGGGCGAGGCCGTCGACGATCTGGTCGCGGTCGATCCCCTGCTCGAGGAAGATCTCTGCGGCGACTCCCTCCTCCTCGGCGGCGAGGGCGAGCAGGATGTGCTCGGGCCCCACGGTGGTATGCCCGCTCGCGGTTGCCTCGCGCCCTGCCTGCTCGAGGGTCTCCTTCGCGGCGTAGGTGAACGGGAGCTGGTCGCTCGGGCTGCCCGTGCCCTCGCCCACGATCTGCACCACGCGGAGCCTCACGTCGTCGCTCGTGCATCCCATCTCGGCGAGGGCGTTCGTGGTGATTCCGGCGTCGAGGCCGAGCAGTCCGAGCAGGAGGTGCTCGGTCCCGAGCGTCGGGTGGCCGAGGCGGCGTGCCTCGTCCTGGGCCAGGACGATCGCCTGGCGTGCGGGCTCCCTGAACCGTTCGAACATGCCGCAACCGTAGACGTCGCGGCCCGTACGGCAATACTGCGCGGCGATGGTCCGCGCCGAGAAGCTGTCCAAGCGCTACGGGCTGAAGCGCATCTTCGACAAGGTCGACATCGAGCTCGATGCGCCGGGGCTGTTGCTCGTCACCGGGCCGAACGGCTCGGGGAAGACGACGCTCCTGCGCGTCCTCGCCGGGCTTGCCTCGCCGACGAAGGGAAAGCTCGAGCTGCCGAGCCGCGAGCGGATCGGCTATCTCGGCCACGACCCGCTCGTCTACCGCGAGCTGACGCCACTCGAGAACCTGACGCTCTTCGCCCGGCTCTATCGCATCCCCGACCGCACGCAGCGGATCGACGACCTGCTCGAGCGCTTCGGCCTCTCGAAGCGCCGCAACGACCAGGTCGGGACGTTCTCGCGCGGCATGCAGCAGCGGCTCGGGCTCTGCCGCGTCTTGCTTCACGACCCCTCGCTGATCGTGCTCGACGAGCCGTTCAACGCCCTCGACGCCGCCGGCTGCGCGCTCCTCGACCGGACGCTCGACGAGCTCGCGACGCGCGCTGTGGTCGTCGCGACCCACGACCCCGATCGCGTCGAGCGTCTCGCGACGGCCCGGCTGGCGTTCGCATGAGCTACCTCTCCGACGTTGCCGCGCTCGCGCGCAAGGACCTGCTGCTCGAGCTGCGGGCCAAGGAGACGATCCCGTCGATGCTGCTCTTCGTCCTCTCGGCGCTGACGATCTTCCACTTCGTCACCCCGGCCGACACGAAGGACGTCTCGACTCTCGGTCTGCTCTGGACGGCGATCATCTTCACCGCCCTCCTCGGCCTCACCCGCGCCTTCGTGCCCGAGCGGGAGCAGGGCCTGATGGATGCGCTGATCATGGCGCCCTGCGACCGCAGCGCGATCTGGGTCGCGAAGGCGATCTCGGTCTTCGCCTTTCTCGGCGTGGCCGAGGCGATCGCGCTGCCGGCGTTCGCGGTCTTCTTCTCGGGCGTGACCGGGACGACGGTGCTCGCCGTGCTGCTTGCGAACATCGGGATCAGCGCCGTCGGGACGCTCACGGGCGCCATGGCGGTCTCCGGCCGGGCGCGTGAGCTGATCCTGCCGCTCCTCTTCCTGCCGCTCTCGATCCCGGTCGTCGTCGGCGGCGTCGGCGCCAGCACGGCCGGCCACAGCGGCAAGTACCTGGCCTTCCTCGGGTTCTACGACGCGGTCTTCGCCCTGCTTGCCTGGGCCTCGTTCGAGTTCGTCGTCGCAGAGTCCTAACGCCGAATCCCCGCGAAGCCGTCTACGATTCAGGCGTGGCGGCGAAGAGGCCTCGCATCACCCTGCCTGCGCTCATCGCGCTGACGATCGGACTGTTCGTCGCGGCAATCGCGCTGATCGCGTACTACGCGCCGACGGACCCGAACCAGGGTCTCTCGCAGCGCATCTTCTATTTCCACGTCCCGATCGCCCTCACGGGGTACGCATGCTTCGCCTGGGGCGCCTGGAAAGCGCTGCTCCATCTGTGGAAGCGCCCGGCCGGCGCCGACCTCGAGAGTTACGTCGCCGTGCATCTCGGCGTGATCTTCGGCTCGCTGACGCTGATCACCGGCTCGATCTGGGCTCGGATCTCGTGGGGCGTCTGGTGGGTCTGGAGTGACGACCAGCTGGTGCTCTTCCTGGTGCTGTTCCTCTTCTACTGCTCGTACTTCATGCTCCGCTACTCGGTCGACGCGGGACCCGCGCGCGAGAACATGAGTGCGGTCTTCGCACTGTTCGGCGTCGTTCTGATCCCGATCTCATTCCTGGCGATCCGGATCTCGAAGAGCTTCATCCATCCGGTCGTCTTCACGAGCAACGGTCCGCAGATGACCGGCGCGCAGTTCCTCACCTTTTGCGTCGCCCTGGCTGCGATGCTGTCGCTCTTTGCCACGCTCTATCGCGTCGAGCTCGCCGGCAAGCGGCTCGACATCCGCATCCGCGAACTCCGGGAGCTCCTCGTCGCATGACTCCATCCGAGAAATACACCGCCGCTGCGTACCTCGTCGTCTTCATCGGCGTCCTGGCCTACGTGCTGATCATCGCGGCAAAGCTCCAGCGCCTCCAGCGTCAGCTCGGCGAAGTCGTCGAAGAGCTGCGCGAGCACGGCGTCGACGATGGCTGAGGCGCTCTTCTGGCCTGCCCTCCTCGGGTACGGGGAGGCGGCCTTTGCGTACACGTCCCCTCGTTACACCCGGCTCGGGACGTGGGGCGTGCGGATCGGTTGGCTCGCACAGACCGCCCTCCTCGCCGTGCAGGCGGCGGGGATCGACGGCTTCCCCTGGTCGTCCTGGGCCGGCTCGCTCAACCTCTTCGTCTGGCTGATCGTCACGACGTATCTGATCTGGGGCTGCAAGCAGCGCTACCGGCTTCTCGGCCTCGCGGTCATGCCGCTCGCAGCCGCGCTGTTCGTCGTCGCCCGGATCGGCGGGGGGACGAATGCCGGCGAGCGCTCGCACTACTCGAACCTCTTCCTCGTCGTGCACGTCGGCTTCGTGCTCACCGCGTTCGCCGGGTTCACGCTCGCGGCCGCGCTTGCGGCGCTCTACCTGATCGAGGCACGGCGGCTCAAGCGTCGCTCGGCCGACATCCTGCGGCTGCGCCTGCCGTCGCTCGTCGTGCTGGAGCGCCTGACCGCGCGGACGATCGCCGTCTCGCTGCCGCTCCTGACGATCGGGCTCGCGGCGGGGATCGTGCGGCTGCGCCGCGACCACGACGGCTTCGACGCGTTGATGGCCGCGACGATCCTCACCTGGCTCGTCTACGCGCTCTTCCTGGTGTTCCGGCCGGCCGGCCGCCGCGGCGCGCAAATGCCACTGCTCGGCTTCGGCTTCGTCATCCTCGTCCGTATCGCGCTTGCGGGGAGTCACTTTTGAGACTGTCGCTCGTCGGCATCTCGCACCACGTCGCGCCGGTTGAGCTGCGCGAGCGGGTCAACCTCCCGCTCGAGGCTGCCGCTGCGCTGGCGCGGCGCCTCGGTGACGCCGTCTGCCTCTCGACCTGCAACCGCACGGAGCTGTATGTCGGTGCGGGGTCCGAGGGTGAGGCGCTCGCGACGCTCGAGGAGCTTGCCGGCGAGCCGCTCAACGCGGTCGCCTACCGGATGCAGGACGAGGCGGCTGCCGTCCATCTCTTCCGCGTCTCGGCCGGCCGCGACTCGTTGATCCCGGGCGAGAGCGAGATCCTTGGCCAGGTGCGTGCTGCGTTCGACGCAGCGTCGCCCGGCCCGGTGCTCGACCGCGTCTTCCGCCAGGCGCTGCAGGTCGGCAAGCGCGTCCGTACCGAGACCGCCATCGGGGAGAGCCCCGCCTCGGTTCCGGCCGCCGCTGCCGCGCTTGCCGAGCAGGTCTTCGGCAAGCTCGAAGGGCGGCGCGTCCTGCTCGTCGGCGCCGGCCGCATCGGCGAGCTCGCCGCCGGCAGTCTCTCGGCCCGCGGGGCCACCATCGCCTACGTCGCGAACCGCAGCCTGCAGGCGGCGGAGGAGCTGACCGCGCGCTTCGGCGGTACGGCGATCGGGCTCGACGCCGTCCCCGCCCGGCTTGCCGAGGTCGACGTCGTTCTCACCTCGACGAGCGCGCCCGGTCTCCTGATCGGCCCGAACGACCTGCCCTCCCGCCGCCGCCAGCCGCTCTTCTTCATCGACATCGCGGTTCCGCGCGACGTCGACCCGGAGGTGCGGCAGATCGACGGCTGCTTCCTCTACGACATCGACGACCTCGAGGCTGTCGTCTCACAGACGCTCGAAGGGCGTCGCGTCGAGGCCGAGCACGCCGAACGGCTCGTCGTCGAGGAGGCCGAGCGCTTCCGCGAGTGGACGGCGTCGCTCGAGGTCGTGCCGACGATCGCCCAGCTCCGAGCGCGTGCCGACGCGATCCGTGCTGCCGAGCTCGCGAAGCTGCCCGAGCTGCCCGAGGAGCAGCGGCACGTCGTCGAGGTTGTGACCGCGCAGATCCTCAACAAGCTCCTGCACGAGCCGACCATCCGCCTCAAGGAAGTCTCCACGGGCGAGGACGCCGCCGGCTACGTGCGCGCGCTGCGGCACCTGTTCGGGCTGGAGGAGACGCGGTGACCGACAAGCAGCGTCCCATCGTCCGCCCGCTGCCGGTTGTCGCCCCGAGCATCTTCTTCCGCGTGCGCGGTGCGGGCGGCCCCTGCCGCCCGCGTGCCGAAGGGGGGAAGGCCTGTGCTCGTTCGTATCGGGTCTCGCGGCTCTAGGCTTGCGCTGACGCAGGCGGAGCTCGCAGCGCAGATCGTGCGCGCGGCCGGCCACGACGTCGCCTTCGTCCCGATCACCACCGCCGGCGACCGCGACCGCAAGAGCCCCTTCGGCCAGATCGGCGAGCGGGGCGTCTTCGTCAAGGAGATCGAGGAGGCGCTCCTCGCCGACCGGATCGACGTCGCCGTCCACTCGGCGAAGGACATGACCTCGACGGACGCCGAGGGCCTCGTCGTCGGCGCGTATCTCGAGCGCGACGATCCGCGCGACGCGCTCGTCGGCGCCGAGGAGCTCCGGCCGGGTATGCGGATCGGCACGGCGTCGGTGCGCCGCCGTGCGCAGCTCCTTGCCTTCGACCCGTCGATCGTCGTCGAGCCGCTCCGCGGCAACATCGACACGCGGCTTGCGAAGGCGCGCGAGCGCGGGCTCGATGCGCTGATTCTCGCCTCCTGCGGCCTCGACCGGCTCGGGCTCGAGGCGCAGATCGGTTTGCGGATCCCGGCCGAGCTCATGCTTCCCGAGGCGGCGCAGGGTGCGCTCGCGCTCCAGGTACGCGCGGGCGAGGAGCATCTCGTCGCGGGCGGCGACGACGCCGAGACGCGCCGCAGCGTCGAGGCCGAGCGGGCGTGTGTCGCGACGGTCGGCGCCGGCTGCCTCGCGCCGGTCGCGGCGCACCACGATGGATCGCTGCTCACCGCGCTGATCGCAGCCGAGGACGGCAGCTGGATCGAGCGCCGCAGCGGCGACGATCCGGCGGCGGTCGCCGCAGAGCTCGTTGGGGCCTCGCAGGCCCGCGCCGCCGCGTGAAGGTGATCGTCACGCGCCCGCGGGCGCAGGCCGGACCGCTCGTCGGGCGCATCGAGGCGCTGGGGCACGAGGTGGTCGAGTGCCCACTGATCGAGATCGTCCACACCTCGGACGAGCCGATCGACTGTTCGGGCTATGACTGGGCGGTCGTCACGAGCCCGAACGGCGCCGACGAGGTTGCCCGTCGCGCCCGCAACCTGCCCCAGGTCGCAGCGGTGGGGCCGGGTACGGCCGAGACGCTCCGCGGCCACGGGATCGAGCCCGCCTTCGTCGCGACCGTGTCGACGGCCGACGCGCTGGCCGCCGAGTTCCCGCAGCCGGCCGGGCGCGTGCTCTACCTCGCCGCCGAGAACTCGCGCCGGGGGCCGATCGATGCGCTCGAGGCCGACTTCGTCCCGCTCTACTCGACGCAGCTCCTCAGCCCGCCGAAGCCCGAGGGCGACGTGGTTGTGCTGGCGTCAGGCTCTGCCGCGCGTGCCTACGCGTGGACGGGCGGTGACGCCCCGGCGATCTCGATCGGCCCCGAGACGACGAAGGTCGCGCGGTCGGTGGAGATCGAGGTGGTCGCCGAAGCCGAGACGCACGATCTCGACGGGCTCGTGGCGGCGATCGCCGCCTACGCGCGCTGACGGCCGGTCACGACCGACACGCTCACGATTGCGATGCCGCCCACGGCGAGCGCGGCGCCGACCCAGCCGGTCGACGCGTACCCGTACCCCGCCGCGATCACGAGCCCACCGAGCCAGGCGCCGAGCGAGTTCGCGATGTTCAGCGCCGAGTGGTTGAGCGCAGCCGCAAGTGACTGGGCATCGGCGGAGACGTCCATCAGGCGCGTCTGCAGCGCCGGGATCGCGACCGAGCCCATCATCCCGAGCCCGAAGACGCAGGCAACGGCCGGGATCGCGTGGTGGGCCGCGACCGTGAACGCCACGAGGATCACGAGCACGCCGCCGAGCCCGATGTAGATCGTCCGGACGACGTTGCGGTCGGCGAGCCTGCCGCCGACGACGTTCCCGAGCGTCATCCCGATCCCGAAGATCATCAGGACGATCCAGATCTGCGAGCTGTGCAGCCCGGCGACCTTCGTCATCGTCGGAGCGATGTAGCTGTAGACGGCGAAGAAGCCGCCGAACCCGATCGCGCCGATCAGGAGCGCCATCCAGACCTGGTACCGCCGCAGCGCGCCGAGCTCGCGGCGGATGCCGGCGTCGTCGTGGACGTCGTCGAGCGGGATCCAGAGGAAGACGGCGACCATCGTCAGCGCGGCGACGACGGTCACGAGCACGTAGGTCGAACGCCAGCCGAACTGCTGGCCGAGCACCGTGGCGACGGGGACGCCGACGATGTTCGCGACGGTCAGGCCGAGCATCATCATCGCGAAGGCGTGGGCACGAGCCTGGGGCAGGAGCGACGCGGCGACGACCGAGCCGATGCCTAAGAACGCGCCGTGCGGCAGCCCGCTGGCGAACCGGGCGAGCGCGAGCACGGCGAAGTTCGGCGCGAGCACCGAGGCGAAGTTGCCGAGCGCGAAGATCGCCATCAGCAGCACGAGCAGCGTCTTCCGCCGCATTCGCGCGCCGAGCACGGCGAAGAGCGGCGCCCCGACGACGACGCCGAGTGCGTAGAGCGAGATCAGCTGCCCCGCGCTCGGGATCGACGTGTGGAGGCTGTGCGCGATGTTCGGGAGGACGCCCATCGTCGCGAACTCGGTCGTGCCGATCGCGAACCCGCCGAGGGCGAGCGCAAACAGGCTCAGGTTCACGCGAGATGGAGGCGCAGCGGCGGTCATCGGAAAAACGACGAAGGGGCCTGGCGGGGCCCCTTCGAGGAGGTGGCGAGGGCCGGACTTGAACCGGCGA
>CAIYXH010000101.1 GCA_903930195.1 uncultured Actinomycetes bacterium
CAGAACTACGACGGCATGGCCCGCACGCCCGGCGGTGTCGCCGACATCGACAGCGCCCACTGCCTCGTCAGCATCGGCGACTCGGTGACGACCGACCACATCTCCCCGGCCGGCTCGATCCGCGCGCAGTCGCCCGCAGGTTCCTACCTCGTCGAGCATGGCGTCGAGCAGGCGGACTTCAACTCCTACGGCGCGCGCCGCGGCAACCACGAGGTGATGGTGCGCGGCACGTTCGCGAACGTCCGCCTGCGCAACCTGCTCGTGCCGGGGTCGGAGGGCACGTGGACGGTGCACGTCCCCTCGGGCGAGGAGATGACCATCTTCGACGCATCGGCGCGCTACCTCGCCGAGGGCACGCCGCTCGTGGTGCTCGCCGGCCAGGAGTACGGGTCGGGCTCGTCGCGCGACTGGGCCGCGAAGGGCCCGCTGCTCCTCGGCGTGCGCGCGGTGATCGCGGAGAGCTACGAGCGGATCCATCGCTCGAACCTGCTGATGATGGGGATCCTGCCCCTGCAGTACCTGCCCGGCGAGAGCCGCGAGACGCTCGGCCTCACCGGGCGCGAGCGCTTCTCGATCGGCGGCGTCGAGAACGGCGAGGCCCGCCGCGTCACCGTGCAGGCCGACGAGCGCAGCTTCGAGGCGATCCTGCGCCTCGACACCCCGCGCGAGCGCGACTACGTGCGGCACGGCGGGATCCTCCCGTACGTCGTGCGGCGTCTGCTCGCTTAAGCACCAAACCCCGTTGCCGGGGTTCGAGAGTCACTACCGGGACAGCCCCCTACGGGACAGTCCGTCTAGCCGTCCCAGACGTGGGCGGGATAGATGTTCTGCTTGGTCGCGACCTGAACGTAGTTCGCGACGTCGTGGATCTGCTGCCACGACATCTTCTTCACGACCGTCTCGTGCCCACCGAACTGCTCGGTGACGGCGATGATGCTGAGGTTCGCGGAGACGCGCAGGTTGTTGAAGCTCGGGCCGCCGTCCTGGCCGAGGCCGGTGCCGCCGAAACCGGCCGCGAGGGCCGCGTCGAGGGCGTGGCACTTGCCGCAGAACTGGCGGTAATCCTTCTTGCCGGCGATGAGCGACGCGGAGGTGATCGGCGTCGTCGCAGCGGCGTTGTTCGAGGACGCCCAGACGTGCGCAACAGAGATCGCGCCGAAGGCGGCGACCAGGGTGCAAGCGAGCAGAAGGCGTACCGGCAGAGTCACGCGGTGATCACCGTAGCAGCCTGAAATAGAAATGAACAGGGCTGCTCGACTACCCTGAAACCCGTGGCGCCGATCGGCTCGGACCCACGCACAGCCGGTCGACGAACGGAGGGGCGACAGCATGGACGACGCACCGAACTGGGGGATCGAGCCTGTCCCAGAACGGCTCCGCGTGCTCGGGTTCCTCGACGGCTTCCTGCTCTGGGCGAACCTCTCGGTCTCGCTGCTCGTGATCGTCGCGGGCGCGTTCCTCGTCCTCCCGGTCGACCAGTACGGACTCGCGCTCTCGCTGCCCGAGGCGCTCGGTGCGATCGCCGCGGCGGCGGTCGTCGGCAACCTGATGATCGCCGCGGGAGCCGCGATCGGTGCGTCGACCGGCGTGCCGTCGATGGTCCTACTCCGCGCGCCACTCGGCCGCCGCGGGTCGTATCTCCCGACCGCGCTCAACATCGCGCAGTGCCTCGGCTGGTCGGTGTTCGAGCTGATCGTGATCGCGACCGGCGCGAGCGCCCTCTCCGAGCAGGTCTTCGGCTTCGGCGCAGTGCCGTTCTGGAAGCTCCTCTTCGGCGTGCTCGCCACGGTACTCGCGCTGCTCGGTCCGATCGGGTTCGTGCGGCGCTACGTGCGCAGGTTCGCGGTCTGGATCGTCGTCGTCTCGCTCGCCTACCTCGCCTGGTGGTCGCTGCACGGGCAGCACGTCGACGCGCTCTGGCGCAAGCACGGCGCGCATGCCTTCTGGCCTGGCTTCGACCTCGTGCTCGCGAGCATCGTCTCGTGGACGCCCCTCGTCGCCGACTACTCCCGCTTCTCCCGCACGCCGCGCGTGGGCTTCTGGGGTGCGGGGCTCGGGTACTTCGTCCCGACGATCCCGCTGTTCGCGCTCGGGGCCGTGATCGCGATGACGCGGTCGATCAGCGACGCGCCGGCGCTCCTCACCGCGATCGCCGCGGGCGGCGCGGCGAGCATCCTCGCGCTGCTCGCCCTGACCGTGGACGAGAGCGACGAGGCGTTCGCGAACGTCTACTCCGGTGCCGTCTCGCTGCAGAACCTGCTGCCGCGGGTTCCCCAGCGGGCGCTCGTCGGCGGCACCGCTGCGGTGGCGACGGTCGGTGCGCTGCTGATCGACCTGCGGAACTACCAGCCGTTCCTCTACCTGCTCGGCTCGTTCTTCGTGCCGCTCTTCGGCGTGCTGCTCGCCGACTGGCTGCTCGCGGGACGCCACTACAGCCGCGACGACGTCTTCGCCGCGCCCGAGCTGCGGCTCGAGCTCGTCCTCGCCTGGCTCGCGGGCTTCTGCCTCTACCAGTGGCTCTATCCCGACGGCCCCGGCTGGTGGACGCGCGTCGTCGGGCACACGCATCCGCACGCGCTCCCGTGGGGCGGAGCGTCGATCCCGAGCTTCGCCGGCGCGTTCGTCCTCGCAGCGCTCGCACGCTCGCTGCGCCGCCGACCGGTGCTCGCCCGCGCGTGATCGCCCTGCTCGGGAACCTCTCCCGCGACCGCATCGCGGGGGCCGAGCCCCACGTCGGCGGGGCGCCGTACCACGCCGCCCGTGCCCTCCAGCAGCTGCACGTCCCGGCCCAGATCTACGCCCGCTGTGCCGAGGTCGACCGAGCCGAGCTCCTTCCGCCGGTCGTCGCCCTGGGGACGCCGACGCACTACGTGCCCGGCACACACACGGCAACCTTCAGCTTCTCCTACGACGGGGACGACCGCACGATGGCGATCGACGCACTCGGTGACGTCTGGACGCCGGCCGACCTTCCAACGCTGTCCGAGTCGGTCGGCTGGGTGCACATCGCTCCGCTCGCCCGCTCCGACTTCCCGACCGAGACCGTCGCGGCCGCCGCGAAGGGGCGGCGGATCTCGTTCGACGGCCAGGGCCTCGTCCGCGCGGCCGAAGCCGGCCCGCTGCGGCTCGACGACGACTACGACCCCGAGCTGCTGCGCCACATCTGGACGCTGAAGCTGAGCGAGGAAGAGGCCGAGGTGCTGGGCGACGTCGCGGCGCTGCCGGTGCGCGAGGTGCTGCTCACCTCCGGCGCCCGCGGGGTGCGCGTGCTCGCGGGCGGCAAG
>CAIYXH010000102.1 GCA_903930195.1 uncultured Actinomycetes bacterium
CGTCTCGCTGCACGCGCCGACCGACGCGCTGCGGAGCGAGATCATGCCGGTGAACGACCGCTACCCCCTCGAGGACATCGTCCGTGAGTGCCACCGCTACGTCGAGCTGCGCGGACGGCGCGTGTTCGTCGAGTACGTGATGCTCGCCGGCGTGAACGACAAGCCGGAGCACGCCGCCGAGCTCGCACGGCTCCTCGACGGCCGCTCGTTCAAGGTCAACCTGATCCCGTACAACCCGACCGGGATGTACGACGGCTCCTCGCGCGACCGGATCGCGGCCTTCAGGGACGTGCTCGACAAGGCCCGCCTGCCGGCGACGGTACGGCTGACCCGCGGCCGCGACATCGCGGCCGCCTGCGGGCAGCTCGCAACGAAGAGCTAGGGGCCTAGGTCGAGAGCAGCACCTGCGACGGGGTTCCCGGCACGCGGGAGGTGACGATCCAGCCGTCGTACTCGCCAAGGTCAGCCGGCGCGTTCATCGCGACCTGGGCCATCCCGGCACGGTTCGTGCGGAAGCTGCCGCAGACGACGAGCGGCTTGCCCTTCTCGGTGAGATAGAGCACGTACCAGGCGCCATGCGGGAGGGCCGGCAGCGCGTCCACCGTCATCCGCAGCGGCCGGTTGCCGTTCGCGTCCTCCCGGCCGACGTCGATCGAGGCCCGCGCCCGCGGCGCCGAGCCGACGCCGTGCATCGCCTGCACGAAGCTCCCGCGTGTGCCGGCGCCGAACGGCGAGAAGACGAGCAGCCCGACGACCGCGGCAGCGGCGACGGCGCCCGCAGCACCGAGAACCCACGGGCGCGGGAGCAGCGTCCTCGCCGCGCGCGCGCGGCGAGGACGTGCCTCGAAGAAGGGCGGTGGACTGGCGGAGACGAGCAGCTCGTGGACCGCCCGCAGCTCCTCGCGCTCCTCGGGCGAGTCGGCCTCGCCGACGAGCTCGTCGAAGTCAGGAGTCATTGCAGATCAGCCTTGAGCGCCTCGGCGAGCCGCTTGAGCGCGGCCCGTGTGCGGGTCTTCACGGTGCCGAGCGGGAGGTCGAGGCGGTCGGCGATCTCGGACTGCGAGAGACCGCCCCAGTAGGCGAGTGCGACGAGCTCGCGCTGCTGCTCGGGGAGCGTTCCGAGGGCGCGGTGCACGCAGAACGACCGCCACCGCTGCTCGGCGCGAGCATCCGGGCCGGGCTCGGAGGACGGCTCGTCGAAGGCTTCGGCGACCGGCTCGAGCCGTCGCCGCCAGCGGTCGACGATCGCGTTGCGGGCGATCGCGTACATCCAGGCGACACCGGGACCCTTGTCCGGCCGATAGGACGCGGCCGACCGCCAGATCGAGGTGAACGCGTCCTGGACGGCCTCCTCGGCACGGCCGCGGTCACGCAACCGGCCGACGGCGAGCCCGAGCAACGCCTGGTGGTAGCGGCCGTGGAGCTCCTCGAACGCGTCGCGGTCGCCGCCCGCGATCGCGCCGAGGAGGTCGCCGTCGGTCGACGCGGTCCACCGCGAGCCGGCGCGAGCGCCGAGGCTCTCGGGCGATGCCAGACCGGGACGATCGACGGCGAACTCCATCTCCGGGACCTACGCGGCTTGCGGCTCGCCGGTTCTCTAGACGCCGACGGCGGTGATCGGAGCGTTCAGGACGACGTGCGCGTCGGTCTCGGTGAGCTTGCCGGCCTTCTGCATCGCATCGGTCTGGTCGTCCGAGGTCAGGAGGACGGGCGTGACGCCGGCCTTCCAGGTGACGAAGATCTCCTCCCAGAGCGGGCTGTAGTCGCTCTCGCCCGGCTCGGAGCCCCAGATGGTCAGCTGCCCCGGCGCAGCGTTGCCCATGACGAAGAACTGGCGCGGGGCCCCCTTGACCGAGCCGAGCGCGGCCGCGTAGTTGATGTGCAACGCCTTCGACTGCGGCTTGCTCGAGACGTCCGTGAGCACGTAGCTGTCCTTGTGGCCGTCGTAGTAGCCCAGGTAGCTCTTGAGCTTCGCGTTGGTCGACGCGCCGAGGTGTGGCCCCAGAGGCGACGCTGCAGCTGCGGCCCCGGCGACTGCCAGCACCACGCAGGCAAGCGTGGCGAGGGGCGCGAGCTTTCCGATCGAACGCATTGGTGAATCCTTTCGTCGTGGGTCGAAGCGACTACGCACGCCGCGTCGGCGCGGATTCACGCGTCTACTCTTGCCGCAGTGAGCCACGGGGAGAAGGGCAAGGCGGCACTCGCACTCGGGGCACTCGGCGTCGTCTTCGGCGACATCGGCACGAGCCCGCTCTACACGCTCCAGACGGTCTTCAACCCGGGCGACCCGCACCCGATCGCCGCGTCGCACGACGCGATCTTCGGCGTCGTCTCGCTGATCTTCTGGTCGGTGACGATCGTCGTCACGGTCACGTACGTCCTGCTCGTGATGCGCGCCGACAACAACGGCGACGGCGGGATCATGGCGCTGATCACCCTCGTCCGCCGCGGGCGGATCGCCGGCGGCCGCAGGGCGAAGATCACCCTCGCCGTGCTCGGGATCTTCGGCGCGTCGCTCTTCTTCGGCGACAGCATGATCACCCCGGCGATCTCGGTGCTCTCGGCCGTCGAGGGCGTGCAAATCGCAGCGCCGTCGGTGGCGCATCTCGTCGTGCCGATCACGGCGGCGATCGTCGTCTGCCTCTTCCTGATCCAGCGTCTCGGGACAGGCGCCGTCGGACGCCTGTTCGGCCCGGTGATGGCCGTGTGGTTCCTCGTGCTCGCTGTGATGGGCATCCACGGGATCACACTCCACCCCGAGATCCTGAAGGCGCTCTCCCCCACGTACGCCCTGGGGTTCGGCGTCCACCACTTCGCGATGGCGTTCTTCTCGCTCGCGGCCGTCGTGCTCGTCGTCACCGGCGCCGAGGCGCTCTACGCGGACATGGGCCACTTCGGCCGTGGCCCGATCACGCGCGTCTGGCTGCTCCTCGTCTTCCCGGCCTGTGTCCTCAACTACATGGGTCAGGGCGGCCTGCTGCTCCACGACTCCACGACCATCCGCAACCCGTTCTTCCTGCTCGTGCCGCACTGGGCGCAGATCCCGATGGTCATCCTGGCAACCGTCGCGACCGTGATCGCCTCCCAGGCCGTGATCGCCGGGGCGTTCTCCGTCGCCCAGCAGGCAGCGCGGCTCGGCTACCTGCCGCGCCTCCGGATCGCACACACCTCGGAGCACCAGGTCGGCCAGATCTACGTGCCGTGGATCAACTGGGCCCTGCTCGTCTCGGTGCTGCTCCTCGTCTTCTCGTTCCGGAGCTCGGCGGCCCTCGCGTTCGCCTACGGCACCGCGGTGACGGGGACGATCACCATCACGACGCTGCTCTTCTTCACGATCGCGCGCTGCCAGTGGCACTGGCCGCGGGCCGCGGTGTTCGGCGGCGCGGCAGTGCTGCTCGCGATCGACCTGATCTTCTTCGCCGCGAACCTGACGAAGCTCGTCCACGGCGCCTGGCTCCCGCTCCTGATCGGGATCGCCGTCTTCACGGTGCTGATGACCTGGCAGCAGGGCCGTGAGCTCGTGACGCGCCAGCGGCAGAAGGACGAAGGGCCGCTACGCGCCTTCGTCGAGATGCTCCACGCGCTCGACCCCCCGCTCCACCGCGTTCCCGGCACGGCCGTCTTCCTCAACCGCAGCGCCGCGACCACGCCGCTCGCGATGCGCGCGAACGTCGAGCACAACCGGATCCTCCACAAGCACGTCGTGATCCTCTCGCTCGACACGGTGCCGATCCCGCACATCCCCAAGGCCGAGCGGCTCCAGATCGACGACCTGGGCTACGGCGACGACGGGATCATCCACGTCACGGCGCGGTTTGGCTACAAGGACGAGCCCAACATCCCGGCGCTGCTCGACCTGCTCCCCGACGACGACCCGGAGACGGCGATCGACCGCGAGAACATCTCGTACTTCCTTTCGACGATCGAGCTCCGCCGTGGCGACATGCCCGGGATGAGCCGCTGGCGCAAGCGGCTCTTCATCGCGACCTCGCGGATCACGGCCGACGCGGCCGAGTACTTCTGCCTCCCGCGCGACCGGACGGTCGTGATGGGCTCCCGCATCGAGCTCTAACGCTCTGCCGGCCCGATCGCTTGTGGTATCAAGCATCTGTGGCCGACGCACCGATCCAGGCGACGCTCTACGCCGATCCCGCGTGCCCCTGGGGCTACTCGGCGGTGCCGGCGCTCCGCGTCGTCGACTGGCGCTACGGCGACCAGATCGACTGGCGGCTCGTGATGATCGGCCTTGCCGACGACCCCTCCGTCTACGCCGACCGCGGCTTCACCCCGACCTGGATGGCGCAGGCGCATGTCTCCTTCCGCCGCTACGGCATGCCCTTTGCGACGCACGTGAAGGAGCGCATCGCCTCGACCGGCCTCGGCTGCCGCGCCGTGATCGCCGCGCGCCTCGCGAGCCCCGGCGACGAGTGGCGCGTCCTGCGCGGCCTCCAGCTCGCGAACTTCACCACCTCCCTGCTCGCCGACGACCCGGAGCAGCTCGCCGCGGCGGTCCGCGCGATCCCTGGCATCGACGCCGAGACGATTCTCGCGCAGGTCGATACGCCCGAGGTCGCCGCCGCCTACGAGCACGACAAGGACGAGGCGCGCAGCGCGGTCGGCTCGCCCACCGAGCTCCAGGGCAAGGCCGCCACGGCCGGCGACGGACGCGTCCGGTACACCGCCCCGTCGGTCGTCTTCACGCGCGGCGACCTGAAGCTCGAGGCAGGTGGCTTCCAGCCCGCCGAGGCCTACGACGTCGTGATTGCGAACCTCGACCCGAGCCTGCGCCGCGCCGACGCACCCGAGACGCCGCTGCCGCTCCTCGAGCGGTTCGCGGACGGCCTCACGACGCAGGAAGTGACCGCGCTGATGACGCGCGGGAACGACGCACCCGACCGCGATGCGGCGAGGCGTGCGCTGCTCGAGCTCGTCGGCTCGGGCGCAGCGACGGCGACGCCGCTCGGCGACGACGCGCTCTGGCGCGCGGCCTAATCGTCCAACGCTGGTGTCGCGTCGGGCAGCGCGTCGGTGTTGACGTAGCGCCCGCCCCGTGACCACGACGCCGCTGCCGCGATCAGGCAGGCGATGATCGCGAACGCGAACGCCTCGTGGAGGCCCGACTGGAACGGCTCGGCGATCAGCTTCGGGAAGAAGCTGCGCCCGCTGATCGTGGCGACGGTCGCCTGCGGCAGCGTGTGGAGCACGTGCGGCCCGATCAGCTCCTGCGCCGGGTTGTAGCCGAGGAACGCGGAGAAGAGCACCGAGACGGGCGGCAGCTGACCGACACTGGCGGCGGTCGCGTGCGGGACGCCGTGCGCCTCGAGCCCCGTCGTGAGCGAGTGCGGCAGCGTGCCGGAGAGCCCGACGATCATCAGCGTGAAGAAGATCCCGATCGAGAGCACCTGTGCCGAGTTCTGGAAGGTCTGGTTCATCCCGGCGCCGGCGCCGCGATCGCCCGGCGGAAGGCTGTTCATCACCCCGGCGCGGTTCGGTGAGGCGAACGCGCCCATCGAGAGCCCGAGCAGGAAGAGGATCGCCGCGAAGGCGGGGTAGGCGAAGTCGATCGGAAGCATCAGGAGCAGCACGAACCCGAGCGCGGAGCCGAGCATCCCGCCCGTCGCGAACGGCCGCGAGCCGAAGCGGTCGGAGAGGAACCCGGACGCCGGCCCGGCGAGCAGGATCCCGGCGGTCAGCGGCAGCATGTGGATCCCGGCCCAGAGCGGCGTCGAGGTGAAGCTGTAGCCGTGCTCCGGCAGCCAGATGCCCTGGAGCCAGATGATCAGCATGAACATCAGCCCGCCGCGCGCGACGGCCGAGAGGAAGCTCGAGAGGACACCGAAGGTGAAGGCCCGGATCCGGAAGAGCGGCAGCCGGAACATCGGGTACTCGACGTGCTGCTCGACGACCACGAAGGTCACGAGCAGGGAGACCCCGAGGGAGAGCACCGTGATCACGAACGGCGACGTCCACGACATCGTGTGGCCCTGGTACGGCCGGATGCCGTAGGTGATCCCGATCATCACGAGCACGAGCCCGGACGCGAACGTGAGGTTGCCGATCCAGTCGATCGGCTGCCGCGTGCGCACCCCGACCTCGCGCAGGCGCCGGTACGACCAGACCGTCCCGAGCAGGCCGAACGGGACGGAGACCAGGAAGATCAGCCGCCACTCGATCGGCGCGAGGATCCCGCCGAGGACGAGGCCGAGGAACTGGCCGCTGATCCCAACGACGTTGTTGATCCCGAGCGCGAGGCCGCGCTGGTGCGCCGGGAAGGCGTCGGTGAGGATCGCGGCCGAGTTGCCGATCAGGAAGGCCGCGCCGATGCCCTGCACGATCCGGAAGCCGATCAGCCAGTCCGCCCCGGCGGCGCCATGCATCCAGTCGATCGTCAGGAAGAGCGACGCGACGGTGTAGACGACGAAGCCGATGTTGTACATCCGTACCCGTCCGAAGAGGTCGCCGAGCCTGCCGAGGCTGACGACGAGCACGCTCGTCACCACCAGGAAGCCGAGGATCATCCAGAGGAGGTAGAAGCTGTTCCCCGGCTTGAGCGGGTCGAGCCCGATGCCGCGGAAGATGTCCGGCATCGCGATCAGGACGATCGAGGCGTCGATCGTCGCGAGCAGGACGGCGAGCGTCGTGTTCGAGAGCGCGACCCACTTGTAGCCGTCGTCGATCGGCGCGTCGTCTGAGAGTGTCGCGGTCGATTGCACAGGAAGACTGCGCAGTTTACCTGTATAGTCGTCCTCGATGAAGACACGTGAGCTCACCACCACGGCCAGCGAGCTCCGGCTCGTGATCGGCCAGCTCGTCCGGCGCCTCCGCGTCGAGAACCGCTTCCCGATCTCCCAGGTCACCGTCCTCGCCCGCCTCGACCGCGAAGGCCCGCAGACGACCAGCGTCCTCGCCGCCGCCGAGCGTGTCCGCCCGCAGTCGATGGCGCAGACGCTCGCCGAGCTGCACGACGCCGGCCTCGTCGCCCGCC
>CAIYXH010000103.1 GCA_903930195.1 uncultured Actinomycetes bacterium
CGATCGCCGAGACGCCCGTCCAGACGCCGATCGCCCGTGCGCGCGCGCTCGGGTCGGCGTAGAGCCGGCGGATGAGCGAGAGCGTCCCCGGCTCGCATGCCGCGGCGCCGACGCCCATCACGACCCGACCTGCGATCAGCACCGACGGGCTCGTCGCCAGCGCCCCGACCGCCGAGCCGACGCAGAAGAGCGCGAGGCCGCCGAGCAGCAGCCGCTTGCGCCCGAAGAGGTCACCGAGCGTCCCACCGGTCAGCATCAGCCCGGCGAACGCGAGCAGGTAGCCGGCCACGATCCACTGGAGGCTCGGGACACCCGCACGCAGCGAGGTCTGGACGTTCCCGAGCGCGACGCTGACGATCGTGTTGTCGAGGAACGTCAGCGCCATCACGGCGCAGAGCGTGGCGAGCGCCGCGTCGCCGCCGCGCGGAACGCGCGCGGCCACCGGTCAGCCGACTGCTGCGGTCGCCGTGCTCAGCGCCGTCTGGGTCGTCGAGCCGTTCTTGGCCGTGGCCACGGCGAGGAGCGCGTGGGCTGCATCCGCCGTCGTGACGACGTAGGTGGACGACGTCGCACCCGCGATCGGCGTGCAGGCGCGCCCGTTCGTGTTGCACCGCTGCCAGGCGAAGGAGACCGACGTCGGCGCGGGCGACCAGGTGCCGTCCGCGGCCACGAGCGTCTGCCCTACCTTCGCCGTTCCCGTGATCCCCGGCTGCACGGTCTCGACCAACGCTGCAGGGCTGCCGGCGATGGGGCCGACGAGGCTCGTGTACGCCAAGGCGGACCCGGTGGCGTCGGTCGCGGTGACACGCATCCCGACCGTCTTCGTCGCGTCCCTCTTGCCGAGCGTGTAGCTCGACGAGGTCGCCCCGTGGACGGAGCCGCAGCTCCCGCCGGAGGCGTCGCAGCGGTACCACTGGAAGGCGTACGTGACAGGGCCGGCTCCGGTCCAGACTCCGGCCGAGGCGCTCAGCTTCTGGCCTGTGGAGAGCGTGCCGGTCACGGTGGGGACTGCCGCGAGCAGCGGGCCGGTGGTCTTCGCGTCGACGACGGCGGAGCTCGCGGTGCTCAGGCTCGTCGCGACGGTGGGGCCGGAGGTCGCCTGGACGGCCACGAGCAGGCAGTGGCCGGCATCGGCGGCGGTCGGCGTGTACGCGTTGCCGGTGGCGTTCGCGATGGCCGCGCAGATCCGCCCGTTCGCGTTGCAGCGCTCCCAGGCGTAGGTGACCTTCGTCGGAGTGGGGCTCCAGCCGCCGGTCGTCACCTGCACGGCCTTGCCGACGACCGGCGCGCCCGAGACGACGGGCTGTGCGGTCGAGACGAGCAGCGGGCGCGGCGCTGCGATCGGGCCGACGAGATTCGCGTAGGCGGCGGTCACACCGTCTGCGTCGGTGGCGGTGACGGTGAGGCCGAGCGTCTTCCCGATGTCCTTCGACACGAGCACGTACGTCGCCGAGACCGCGCCGTGGATCGAGGTGCAGTGCGCACCCGCCGCGTCGCAACGGTGCCACTGGAAGCCGTAGGTGATCGCGCCGGAGCCGAGCCAGGTGCCGGCGAGCGCGGTGAGCCGCTTGCCGGCGGCGGTGGTGCCGACGACGGTCGGCGGGCCGGTGACCGAGGGGCCAGGAGCAGCCGTCGAGGCGCCGGAGCTTCCGGCGCCTACGACGAGCAGCGTTGCCGCAATGAACGTGGCGGCGAGGCTACGAGGCACTCTCGAAGGATACGACCCTCAGGGGCGCGATCCTCGCGGGAGCGTCGAGCGAAGGTGGAACCTCGACCTTCGGGGGGAGCAGGGCAGAGGGCTCGAAGACGAGCGACTGGTTCTCCGAGGCAAAGGGCCGGCCGCGCGGGAAGGT
The DNA here is from genome assembly GCA_903930195.1 of uncultured Actinomycetes bacterium. Lineage (GTDB taxonomy): Bacteria > Actinomycetota > Thermoleophilia > Gaiellales > Gaiellaceae > PALSA-600. The sequence continues at coordinate 1,854 of CAIYXH010000103.1, forward strand.
CTCGAGCGGAGCCTTCTCGTGGGCCGGACAGTGGCCACCACAGGTGACCGTGGAGCATCCGGGAAACGCACAGACGGTGAGCATCATCTCTCGTTCCCGAGACGCCGGATCTTCACACCTCGTGTACGGCGACGTCACGCGGAGCTCCCGCGCCGTCGGCGCCGGTCTCGGCGAGCCGCCGGAGCAGTGCGCGCACGGCAGCCGGGTCTTCCACGGCGTAGTGCTCGAGCTGCGCGATCTCGCGCGGCCACGGCTGCGAGGCCCCCACGTGCACGGCGATCGATCCGGGCGGGAGCGCGCGGTAGAGGTCGATGTCGGTCGTGTCGTCGCCGGCACCCAGGATGAAGTGGTCGTCGGGACGGCCGTCCGGGAAGAGGCTCGTCACGTAGGCGCCCTTGTTGACGCTGCGCGCACGCACCTCGACGACGCGGTTGCCGGGCAGGACGTCGGCCGGCAGCCCGGCGAGGAGCTCCTCGAGCGCGACCAGGACTTCCCGCGCCCGCCAGGCGCCGTACTCGGGCTCGGCCTGGCGGTAGTGCCAG
>CAIYXH010000104.1 GCA_903930195.1 uncultured Actinomycetes bacterium
GTCAAACTCTTCAACGCCTCCGCCAACACCGGCATGGGCCGCTTCACCATCACCCCCAGCATCAACGTCGCAATCCCCGGCAACAGCTACGCCGGCACCTACAACAGCACCGTCACCGTCGCCGCAGTCTCCGGCCCCTAAGCACCAGCCACTTTCCAAGGGGGTACGAACGGAAGGGACAGAGCCTCGGCTCTGTCCCTTCTGTGTTTAGGACATCGGTGAGCCAGCCATGCGGCGGACGGCTTCGTCCATAAGCGCGGCGGACGTGCCGATGTTGAGCCGGGCCCAGCCTTTGCCTTCGTCGCCGAACGGCAGGCCGGACATGAGCGCGACCCGGCCGCGCTCGAGGAAGACGGCTGCCGGATCGTCGCCCAGGCCGAGCTCGCGGCAGTCGAGCCAGGCGAGGTACCCGGCCTCCGGGGGCACGTAGCGGACGCCGGGCAGACGCTCGGCGAGCAGCCGCCCGAGCAGCGTGCGATTGGCGTCGAGGTAGGCCGTGAGCTCCGAGAGCCAGCCGCGGCCGTCGCGGAACGCTGCTTCGGCGGCGATCACGCCGAGGTGGCCGACGTGGTACCGGAGGTGCTTCGGCAGGCGCGTGTCGAGGAGGCCGGCGATCCGCTCGGAGCCGGCGACGAGGTGCGCAGCCTTCAGCCCCGGGACGTTCCACGACTTGCTCGCACTCGCGACGACGATCCCGTGCTCGGCCGCGCCGGGAACCGTGACGAACGGCACGTGGATGCTCTCGGCGAGCGCCATCGGGGCATGGATCTCGTCGGAGATCACAGTGACGCCGTAGCGCGCCGCGAGGCCTGCGAGGGCTTCGAGCTCCGCATGCCGGTAGACGCGCCCGGTCGGGTTGTGCGGGCTGCAGAGCAGATGAGCGCGGGCGCCGCCGGCGAAGGCGTGCTCGATCGCGTCGAAGTCGAGGGCAAAGCCGGCGTCGGCGGGAAGGAGCGGTGCGGCCGCGACCCGGCGCCCGGTGTCCTCGATCACCGCGAAGAACGGCGGGTAGACCGGCGTGTTGACGACGACCGCGTCGCCCGGCTCGGTGACGAGCTCGAGTACGCCACGCACCCCGGTCATCACGTCGGCGACCGGCCAGAGCCAGGCCGGGTCGAGAGCCCAGCCGAACCGGTCTGCCGCGAAGCCGGCGTATGCCTCAGCCAGGCCGCGGGTGTTCGCGTAGCCGGTATCGCCGTTTGCGATCGCTCCCGCGAGCGCGTCGCGGACCGTCGGCGCGAGCGGGAAGTCCATCTCCGCGACCCAGGCGGGCAGCACGTCGGCGTCGTAGGCAGCCCACTTCTCGCTCCGTCGCCGCCGCAGCGCCACGAGGTCGACGTCGTCGAACCCGGGGTGTGGCGTCACCGCGTCACCGCGTCAGACGGTGGCCGTGATCGTGATCCCGCCGCGCGCCTTCTGCGTGAGGACCACCGTGACCCGCTCGGCCGCAACCTCGAGCGCCGTGGCGACATCGTCGCGGATCCGCACCGCGAGCGCCTCGCAGAACGCGCCCTCGTTGCGGAAGCTCGCAAAGTAGAGCTTCACGGACTTCGACTCGAGGCAGAGCCCGTCCGGCTGGTATTCGATCGTGACCTGGTAGAGGTCGGGCTGCCCGGTGATCGGGCACACAGCCGTCAGCTCGTCGCCCTCCATCTCCACGACCGCGACGCCGGGATTCGGGAACGTCTCGAGCCCGGCGTAGTGATCCGAGCCGGCGTGGCCGAGAGCCACGAACTGGGTGCTGCGGGGCTCGCTCACGGTGCGAGTCTAGTCCCGGCGACGCGCTCCGAGCGCCGAAAGCACGGTGGTACGCTGGAGTCATGAACGATCCGTATCGCTTCGGAGGTCCCGTCACTGCGGTGTGCCCCGGCTGCAACGCGGTCGTCGTCCTGCCGGCGGAGCCGCTCTTCGAAGACACGCCGCCGGCGATCTGCTCCACCTGCGAGACCGAGGTGCCCGACTACCGGCGCCCATCCTTCACGATGCCGGACACACTCGGCGCGCCCACGGCGGAGCCCACGCTCCCGGTGGAGGAGCCGCGTCCGGAGAACCAGCGCGTGACCCGCGGCGGCCTCTTCCGCTCGCTGACGGGTCTCGTCGCAGATCGCGGTCTTTCCGCGATCGAACAGGCAAGAGAGCGCTCGGGTTTCTAGCCTCCAGTCCAGGGAAAGACCTGGATTCCTGGCCTGCTTCCGGTCCGTCTTCACGGACTCTTTGCAGAAGCTTGGTCGGGGGCCAATGGTCCCAGCGTTCTCATAGGTAGAGCAAACGAAAGGAGTCTCAAAGATGAGACGAGCACTGATCGGCCTCGCGGCCACCGTGGCAGCAACTGCCGTTTTCCTGCCGGCCCTTCCGGCAGGCGCAACGACCGCCAAGGTCACGACCACCAAGATCACCGTGACGGCGGGCAAGCCGACGGAGTTCGGCTTCCTGCTCTCGAAGAAGTCGGCCCCGAAGGGCACCGTTGTCTTCACGGTGAAGAACGGCGGGTCGCTTCCCCACGACTTCAAGATCAACGGGAAGAAGACGCCGGACCTGAACCCCGGCAAGTCCGCGACCCTGACGGTCACCTTCACCAAGGCCGGCTCGTTCGCGTACCTCTGCACCGTGCCTGGTCATGCCGCTGCCGGCATGAAGGGCACGTTCAAGGTCACCGCGTAACTCGAGTGACGCCTTGAAGGGTCGGCGCGCGGCACCGCGGCGCGCCGACCCTCGGCAGTCAGGAGTCTGTCTCGGGATGCCGAGCGTCGATCCGGGCGCGATGGGCGAGCGCGAGGCAAGGACGCAGGGAGCCCCGATCGTTTTCTCTCTATCGGGACCGGCTGACGACGCAGCAGCGGGCCGCCCAGCGTGGCCGGGCGGCCCTCGCTCATCCTGCGACAGGCTCCGAGTCAGCCCCCGTAGGCGCTGCCGCCCGAGGAGGGCGTGCCCGTGTCGACCGGGGTCGATGTCGGCGTCGTGTTCGCCGGAGCGGCCGCAGCGGCCGTCTTCTTCACGACGGCACCCGACGGGGCGACGACGTACCAGACGTTGTCATCACCCTGTCCGTTCGCGACGCCTGCCTTGGTGTCGCCCTTGAACAGGTAGAGCGGGTAGCCGCCGTAGGTCACCTGCAGCTTGCCGTCCGACCGCTTGACCGTCCCGAGCTTCGCTGCCTCCAGGCCGGTGCCGGCGGCGGGCTTGCCCTTGCCGGTGGCGAGAAGCGGCGGCCACGCAGCGGCACACGTGCCGTTGCACTTGACCATCCCCTTGCCCTCGACCGTGTAGCGGTAGAGGGTCTTGCCCGACGTGGTGACGAGGATCGAGCCGAACGTCGCGTTGTGGCTCGTCTTGACGGCAGGTGCCGTCGCCCCGGCGGCAGTCGCCGCGACGACGGCCGCGACGGCTGCGACCGCGCCGACGCCTCGTCCCATCCAGATTCCGTGTTTCACGATCCGTCCCCCTTCGTGTCGATAGTCGCTCGACCGTCCCTACGGCACGTCTCCCGCAGCCGGATTGCCGCAACGAGCAAAACCGAACGCCCGTTGCATCCGAAGGACCCCGCGATGCGCCAAGGGGGACACGGGGGACGCGCGCTCCTGCACCGCGGGGCGCTTCAGGCACGTCGGCACCGTGCCGACAACGTCCCCGTGCACCTCTCGTTCAGAGAGCGCCTGCTGCCGATCCTCGTCGTGGGCGGCATCGCGGCGCTGATCCCCACCGGGCTCGAGCTCGCCCTCGGGAACGTGACCGTGCATATCGCCGGCACGGTGCACTTCTTCGCCGTCGGCTTCACCGCGCTCGCGGCGGCGGCCGCGTCCGTCGCGCTGACTGTCGTCGGCGCGCGCTTCGACGACACCCGGACGGTCCTCGTCGGCGCGGCGTTCGGGGTGATGGCGGCACTGCTCGCCCTGCACGGCCTCTCGACGCCCGGCGTCCTCTTCGCGAACGGGCACTACGGCGTCCTGATGCTCACCGGCGGCGCGACGCTCCCCGTCGGTGCCGCGATCCTGACCCTGTCGGTCGTGCCGCTCCCGAAGCCGCTGCGCGGCGTGAAGCCGCTGCTCGTGCTCGAGGGCGTTGCGCTCGCGATCGTCACCGCGATCGGCGTCACCGGTCTCGTCTCCCCCGCCTTGCTCCCCCAGGTGCCCGCCGCGAACAGCCCCGGCGCGCTCACCGTCCTCGCGATCGGCCTGCTGCTCTACGCCCTCCTCGCGACGCGGGCCCTGCGCACCTTCCTGCTCACGCGCCGCACCTCCGACCTGCTCGTCCTGATCGGGCTCGTCTGGCTCGCAACCGCGCTCGTCGCAGCGCTGACGATGAGCTCGCTGCAGCTCGGCTGGTGGATCGGCCACGCGCTCGAGCTCGACGGCATCCTGATCGTCGGGATCCCGGTCGCGCTCGACCTCGCCCACTCCACCCAGTCCCGTCCGCTCTCCGGTGAC
>CAIYXH010000105.1 GCA_903930195.1 uncultured Actinomycetes bacterium
GGCGTCGTCCACTTCCAGATCACGGAGAGGCCGATGATCACGACGACGACGACGAGCGCCATGATCGTGTCGTGGAGCATCCCGAAGGGGTAGAACGGCTTGCCCCGCTCCTTGACGTCGGCCTTGTACTGCTTGAAGACGCGCTTGCGCTCGACGATCCGCTCGCTAGGCATCGACGCCTCCGCGGCGGCGCGGCTGCACGAGCCCGCTGCGCGCACCGTTGCCGTTGCCGTTCGCGGACGGCTCGAGCGGCCCCTTGCCGGCCTCTTCCTTCGACCACGGCGGCGAGGTCACGCCGAGGCGGATCACGAGGTAGAGGTGCAGCACGATCAGGCCGATGATCGCGCCCGGGATCACCAGCATGTGGATCGCGTAGAAGCGGCTGAGCGTGTCGGCGTTGATGAACTCGCCGCCCTGTAGGAACTGGGCGATGAACGGGCCGAGGAACGGCGCGGTGCCGTTGAGGTTGATGCCGACGGTGGTCGCCCAGTAGGCCGTCTGGTCCCAGGGGAGCAGGTAGCCGGTGAAGCCCTCGCCGAGGCCGAGCGCGAGCAGCAGCACGCCGACGATCCAGTTCAGCTCGCGGGGGTACTTGTACGCGCCGAAGAGGAACACGCGGCCCATGTGCAGGAACATCAGCACGATGAACATCGAGGCTCCCCAGCGGTGCATGCCGCGCACGAGCCAGCCGGCCCAGAGGTCGTTCGTGATGTGCTGCACCGACGGGTAGGCCTCCGTCGTGGTCGGCTTGTAGTACATCGCGAGGATCACGCCGGTGATCGCCTGGACGGCGAAGGCGGTGAGCGTCGCCGAGCCGAGGGTCTGGAACCAGTTGATGTCGCCCGGCACCTTCCGGAAGAGGAAGTAGCGCAGGCCGCCGACGAGCCCCGAGCGCTCCTCGAGCCAGTCGACCGGATAGGTGATCCGGTCGATCGCAGTCAGTTCGCGGCTTGCCATCAGCGGGGAGGCTCGATCGGGTAGAGCCAGGACTCGATCCCGTCGACGTGCTGGCCGGGATAGGAGTACGTCCACTTGTGGATCAGCGCCTCGGCGCCGGTCCCGTCGACGTGCGAGACCGAGAACGGCGCGCCGATCCAGAGATGGTTGTTGCGGACGGAGAACGAGTAGCGGTCGAGCGCGCGCACCGGTGGGCCGGCCGTGCGGTTGCCCTCGGTGTCGTACTGGCCGCCGTGGCACGGGCAGCCGAAGCCGGAGGGCAGGTAGCCCTGGAGGGTGATGTCGCCGACCTTCTTCTCGGAGCCGAACTTCGGGCCGTTCGGCTGCACCGGGCACCCGAGATGGGCGCAGCGGCTCGAGATGATCGTGAAGCTGGGCTGGCTGCCGAGCATGCCGTTGTTGCGCACGAAGGCGGCGCGCCGCGCGACCGTGCCCTGTGAGGGGTCGGAGTCGAACGTCGCGACCATGTACTTGTTGAGCGGATAGTCGGAGACCGGGCCGACGTCCTGCTCCTTGACGCCCTGCTTGAGGAAGGCCGGCGCGATCATGAAGCCGAGCGCCGGGAGCGTCACGACGCCGCCGACGACCCCGCCAAGGCCGAGCGTCGAGAGCTCGAGGAAGACGTTGCGCGGGTAGCGGTCTTCGAGGCGCACGTCGGAGAGATGCGGCGTGGCCTTGGGCGCGGGCCGCATCTCGGGCTCGAGCACGGTCGTCTCGACGAGCCCGCGGCCGCGCGCGATGTCGCGCACCCAGAGGACGGTGAAGACGACGGCGATGACGGCCCCGATCGCGACCACGGTTGTAGACACGACGAGTCCGACGAGGAGGACGACAACGCCTACGGCGAAGCCGACGGGCCACAGGCTGGGGCCCGGGGCGTGCAGGTGTTCACGGCTCTGGTCCAAAGTCGCCTCGCAACAAATAGCACAAGTCTGTTCTGCCGGAGTCACTGCCGGAAGAGCAGCGGGGGGAAGCGGGACTATGACGGATTGCAGCAAACGTCGCTTGGACAACCGACACCAGATTGCAACCCACACAGTGGACCTAATGCGGTCGATAAGCGACGCTCGATGTCTAACTTTCGCGCTCCACCCGGGGCTTCGCCCGTGTTGCCTGTTGGCGAAACAGAATACTCAGAGTCCGTACTCACTCCAGCGCCGACTGACGTGAGCCTTCACGTCGTCACTCATGGCAATCTCGTCAGGCCACGCGCGGGCCCCTTCCTCGGGCAGCTTCGTCGTCGCGTCGATGCCGAGCTTGCCCCCGATGAACTGCTTGACGGTCGCGTGGTCGAGGTGGTCGGCCGGGCCTTCCGAGAGCACGACGTCGCGCGACGGGTCGACGTTCGCGCCGGCGTAGAAGGCGACGGCGGCGTAGTCGTGCGGGTCGACGTGCGCGTCGACGACGATCACCGCCTTCGTCAGCGAGAGCAGGCCGAGCCCCCAGATCGCGTGCATCACCTTGCGCGCGTGACCGGGGTACGCCTTGCGGATCGAGACGATCACGCAGTTGTGGAACGCCCCCGCGACGGGCAGGTCGTAGTCGACGATCTCGGGCACCGAGGCCCGGATCGCGGGCAGGAAGATCCGCTCGGTCGCCTTGCCGAGCCAGGCGTCCTCGGCCGGCGGCTTGCCGACGACGATCGACGGGTAGATCGCGTCGCGCCGCATCGTCATCGCGGTCACATGGAAGACGGGGAACGGCTCGACCGGGGTGTAGAAGCCCGTGTGGTCGCCGAAGGGCCCTTCGTCGGCGAGCTCGTGGTCGACGTAGCCCTCGAGCACGATCTCGGCGTTCGCCGGCACCTCGAGCCCGACGCTGACACCGGGGACGACGTCGACCGCCTCGCCGCGCAGGAACCCGGCGAACATCAGCTCGTCGATGTGCTTGGGAAGCGGCGCGCTCGCGCTGTAGGCGGTGATCGGGTCGAGGCCGAGCGCCACCGCGACCTCGAGGCGCCCGCCGGCGGCGACGTGGTCGGCACGGCCGTCCTTGTGCAGCTGCCAGTGCATCGCGGTCGAGCGCGGGCCGAGCACCTGCATGCGGTACATCCCGACGTTCCGCTGCCCGGTGCGCGGATCGGCGGTGATCACGGCGGGGAGGGTGATGAACGGGCCGGCATCGTCGGGCCAGCAGGTCTGCACGGGCAGCAGACCGAGGTCGACCTCGTCGCCGCGGAGGACGAGCTCCTGGCAGGCGCCCTTCTTGACGCTGCGCGGACGGGAGTCGGCGATCGACTTGAGCTGCTTGAGCCCGCGGAGCTTGTCGGCGATGCCCTCCGGCGGCTGCATCTCGAGCACCTCGGCGAGCTTCGCCCCGATCTCGTCGAGGTCGTCGACGCCGAAGGCAAGGCAGGTGCGGCGCTCGGTGCCGAACTGGTTGATCAAAACCGGGTGGCTGCTCCCCTTCGGGTTCTCGAAGAGGAGCGCCGGGCCGCCTGCCCGGACGGTGCGGTCGACGATCTCGGTGAGCTCCAGGTACGGGTCGACCTCCGCCGTGACGCGCACGAGCTCACCCTCGCGCTCGAGGAGGGCGATCCAGGCGCGGAGGTCGGCGGGAGGCCGAGCCAAGCCGAAGCCGCTAGTAGGACCGGGGCCGGCGGGCGTGGCGGCGGTGGTTCGCCGCGCGCACGACCTCGCCGATCGCGATCACGCCGAGGAAGATCCCGGCGACGGCCACCATCGCGAGACAGACGTGCAGGCCGTCGGCGGCCGCGTCGAAGACGAGAGAGGTCACGCCGGAAATCTAGCCGAATGGAGCGCGAGTGCCTCGGCGACGGCGTTGCTGCCCGCATCTCCGCCGAGCACACGGGCGGCAGCGACCCAGGCGTCGCCGTCGCCGGGCGAGCCCGCCGCGCGCAGCGTCGCGCAGCGCGAGATCAGCTCGGCCATCGCGGCGACAGCCTCCACCCCGCCCGCCTGCGCGACCCGGACGAGGCCGTGCGCGTAGAGATAGTCGCCGAGGAGGATCCGCTCGCTGGGCTCGACGGAGCGGAAGAGGCGGGGCTTGCCGTAGTGGACGAGGTAGGCCTCGTAGATCGTCTCGAGCCCCAGCGCGAACACCTCCGGCGCGAGCGGCGAGAAGACGGCCTCCCAGTCCGGTGCGTCCTCGAGCGCGGCCTCCCAGAGCGGGCTCTCGCGCCGCGCCTCGCCCGCGATCGTCTCAGCGACCGACAAACGCGCTCACAGCCTCGATGGTCGCGTCGATCTCGGCGTCGCCGTGCGCCAGCGAGGGGAAGAGGCACTCGTACTGGCTCGGCGCGACGTAGATGCCACGCGCGAGGAGATGGCGGAAGAGCGCGGCGTAGCCCTCAGTGTCGAGCTCCTGCATCCGCACGACCGGGCCGGAGCCCATAAAGAGCGTCAGCATCGCGCCGACGCGTTGGACACGGCCGAAGGGGGCGAGCCCGGCCTCGAGCCGCGCCGAGCGGCGCTCGAGCTCCTCGTAGACCGCCGGGTCGCGCAGGCGCCGCAGCACCGAGAGCCCGGCCGCAGTCGCGAGCGGATTGCCGGAGAGCGTCCCCGCCTGGTAGACGTCGCCCGCCGGGGCGAGCCGCGACATCACCTCGCGGCGGCCGCCGAAGGCCGCGAGCGGGAGCCCACCGCCGACGATCTTGCCGAGGATGGTGAGGTCGGGCGTCACGCCGAAGCGCTCCTGCGCCCCTCCGCGGCCGACGCGGAAGCCGGTGATCACCTCGTCGAAGACGAGCAGTGAGCCGGAGGCGTCGCAGAGCGCGCGCAGCGCTTCGAGGAAGCCGGGCTCGGGCGGGACGCAGCCCATGTTCCCGGCGACGGGCTCGACGAAGACGGCGGCGAGATCCTCGCTGTGGCGCTCGAACGCGGCGGCCGCCTGGTCGATCTCGTTGTAGGCGACGACGACCGTGTCGGCGGTGACCGACGACGGGACGCCGGGCGAGGCGGGAATGCCGAGCGTCGCGAGGCCGGAGCCGGCCTCGGCGAGGAACGGGTCGGCGTGGCCGTGGTAGCCCCCGGCGAACTTGAGCACCCGAGAGCGGCTCGTGAACGCCCGCGCCAGCCGGAGCGCCGACATCGCGGCCTCCGTGCCCGACGAGACGAGCCGCACCTGCTCGACCGAGGGAACCGCGGCGACGATCTCCTCCGCGAGCTCGATCTCGCGCTCGGTGGTGGCGCCGAAGGTCGTGCCGTCGGCAGCTGCGCTGCGCACGGCGTCGAGCGTCTCGGGGTCGGCGTGGCCGAAGAGGAGCGGTCCCCACGACTGCACCCAGTCGACCAAGCGGCGGCCGTCGACGGTCTCGAGATAGGCCCCGTCGCCGCGTGCGGCGAAGAGCGGCTCCTCGATCCCGACGGAGCGCATCGCGCGCACGGGCGAGTTGACGCCACCGGGGATCACGGTCCGTGCCCGGTGCCAGAGGTCGGACGACTGTTTCACAGCCAGCCCGCGACGTCCTTGGCCCAGTACGTGAAGATCACGTCTGCGCCGGCGCGACGAATCGCGGTGAGGCTCTCGAGGACGGCGGCGCGCTCGTCGAGGTCGCCGGCCGCAGCAGCGGCCTTGACCATCGCGTACTCGCCCGAGACGTTGTAGGCGGCGAGCGGCACGTCGAAGCGGTCGCGCAGGGCGCGCAGCACGTCGAGATACGGCAGCGCCGGCTTGACCATCAGCATGTCGGCGCCCTCCTCGAGGTCGAGCGCCGCCTCGCGGATGCCCTCGCGGACGTTGCCCGGATCCATCTGGTAGCTGCGGCGGTCGCCGAAGGAGGGTGCCGAGCCTGCCGCTTCCCGAAACGGCCCGTAGAACGCCGAGGCGTACTTGACGGCGTAGGAGATGATCGGCGTCTCGGGCAGCTCGGCGCGGATCGCGCCGACGCGGCCGTCCATCATGTCGCTCGGGCAGACGATCTCGGCGCCGGCCTCGACGTGCGAGACGGCGGTGCGGGCGATCAGCTCGAGCGAGCGGTCGTTGTCGATCTCCTCGCCGCGGAGCACGCCGCAGTGGCCATGCGCGGTGTACTCGCAGAGACAGACGTCGGTCATCAGCAGCAGCTCCGGGAACCGCGCGCGCAGGGCGCGCAGCGCCTGCTGGACGATGCCGTCCTCGCTCCAGGCGCCTGTCCCGTCGTCGTCCTTCGCCTCGGGGATGCCGAAGAGGATCACGGAGCGGATGCCCGCCCGGAGCAGCTCCTCGCACTCGCGCACCGTTCCGTCGACCGTGCGCCGGGACATGCCCGGGAGCCGCTCGTGCAGCAGCTCCTCCGGCGCGACGAAGAGCGGCATCACGAGGTCGTCGAGGGAGACCGTCGTCTCCCGGACGAGGTCGCGCAGCGGGGCGCTCTGCCGCAGGCGGCGGAGACGTGTGGCGGGGAAGGCGCTCACGCGCTCAAGGGTACGCGCACGAACAGGAGGGGCGCCATCGCAGGGACAGGCCCCGTGCGGGGGACAGTCCCTACTGCGAAGCCGACTCCACGTCCACGGGGACCGTGATCTCGCCGCCGAGCCAGCGCTCGAACACGACCCGCTCCGAGAAGAACTCCCAGATCGCCCGTCCGGCCGCGAGCAGCGGTAGCGCGATCAGCGCGCCGGGCAGGCCGCCGATGTCGGTGCCGGCGAGCAGGCCGAAGATCACAAGCAGAGGATGGAGCCGCAGGGCGTTCCCCATCACCTTCGGGACGATGATGTGGCCTTCGATCTGGTGGATCGCCAGGAAGAGCAGCACGACCCAGATCGCCGAGAACGGATGCACGACGAGCGCGTACGCCGCCGGCGGCACCGCGCCGATCCACGGGCCGAGGTACGGCAGCACCTCGGTGAGCGCGACCCAGCCGCCGAAGATCAGGGCGTAGCGATTCGCGTGCGGGAGCGCACCGATGACGCCGAGGAGCCAGAGGCCGACGCCGGCGGTGAGGCCGATGATCAGGCTGAGGAGCGCCTGGCCGCGCACGTACGAGACGAGCGCGTGCTCGATCCGCAGGAGCAGCGGTCTGCCGCCGTGCGGCGGGAAGCGCCGGTCGATCACGCGGCCGAGCCTGCGCATGTCGAGGAGCATGTAGATCGAGATCACGAACACGAGCACCGCGTCGAAGAGGCCCTTGCCGATCGAGACGGCCGCGCCCTCGACGAAATCGACGACCCGGTGCGTGTATTTGCCGACGTCGCGCTGCCGAATTCGACGCACCAGCTTGTGGCCGCTCTTCTCGACCTTGACGCTGCGCAGATGGTGGTGGTCGAGCCAGATCTGCAGGCGATCGACGTCCCGATCGGCCGACGTCTGGGCGCTCCGTCCGTGGTCGACGGTGAAATACGCGTTGAACCGGTTCGCTGCCGTCTTCGTCTGACCGACGACGACGGTCGCGAGCGCGATGAGGATCACCACGATCGCCGCCACGAAGGTCACGTACACCACCGTCACCGCCAGTCCCCGCCGCACGCGGAACTGGACCAGTGTCGAGACGATCGGATCGAGCAGCAGCGCGATCAGCGCGGCGACGAGAAAGATGACGACGGTGTGAGCGGCCGCGGAGGCGAAGCCGAACGCGAACACCAGCAGGAGCGGCAGGCCGACCAGCTGGATCCAGCGCGGAATCTGGATGGGCGGCGGCGGCCCGGCCGGGGTGCTCACGCGACCGATCGTAGCGTTGCCTCCAGCGTGACGAACCTTCGGCCTCCGGCCTGGGAATGGACGTTCGCCGACGAGGGGGCGCTGGCCCTCGACGCCGCCTGGGACGAGCCCGCGCGCCGGCGCAGGCAACCGGCGACGGTGACGCGGTTGAAGCCGCGGCGGGGGTCCGATACGGTCCCCCCGATGTCCGCGCCCTCTGTAGCTGGGCGCACCGTGCGTTCTCACCGACGTCGAGAGGCTGTGGAGGCACGCCGCCGCCGCTTCGCCGTTCTGGTCGGGATCGCACTGGTTGCGGTCGTGACGCTGCTCCTCACCGCCTTCACGGGCGGCGGAAGCCCCGCGGCCGAGCTCACGCCCAGCACCTCCGCGGCCACCCGGCTGCTGCCGGCAGGCCCGCCGACCGCGCAGACGGTCGCGCGGCTCGGGATGCTGCAGCTCGAGCTGCCGATCAGCCAGTCGCGCGTGACGGCGATCGGCTACTACGCGGCCGCCGACGGCGCGCTGACGCTGGCGCCGCTCGGGACGCAGGCGAACGCCGGCATCTTCGCGCGCCTCCTGCACAAGGTCTTCGGCGGCGGTGGCGGCGCCCCGCGCTGGTTCCAGCTTCCGGGTGGATCGGGCTCGTCGACCACCGCGCTCGACGTGGGTGCGGCGGCGGGCACCGACGTCTACTCGCCGGTCGACGGCACGATCGTCGGCATCAGCAAGGTGATCGTCGACGGCAAGACCTACGGCCAGGAGATCGACATCCAGCCGAACGAGTCGCCGTCGCTCGTCGTCTCCGTCTCGCAGGTCGCGGTCGACCCGTCGCTCGTCGTCGGCTCGGCGGTGATGGCGCACAGCTCGCGGATCGGCGAGGTGCTCGACTTCTCGAAGATCGAGCAGCAGGGGCTGGCGCGGTACACGAACGACTCGGGCAACCACGTGTTGCTCGAGGTGCACCCCGCCGCGACGCTGAACGTCAACTGAGGATCCTCTTTCTCGCCGACGTGTTCGGCGCCCCGGGACGGCGTGCGGTCGAAGCGCGGCTGCGCGGCCTCCGCGAGGAGCTCGCCGTCGACTTCTGCATCGTCAACGGCGAGAACGCCGCCGACGGCCGCGGGATCACCGCCAAGCTCGCCGAGCGCATCCTCGCCGCGGGCGCCGACGTGATCACGCTCGGGAATTGGGTCTGGGGCCAGGCCGGCTTCGCGCCGTACCTCAGCGGCTCCGACCGCGTGATCCGGCCCGCGAACCTCTCGCCTGCGACTCCCGGCCGCGGCCTCACGATCCACGATGGCGTCGCCGTGATCAACCTGCTCGGCACGATGACCCTGAACCCGTTCGAGAGCCCGTTCGTCACGGCCGATCGGCTCGTCGAAGAGGCGCTGCGCGAGACGCCCGTGGTGATCGTCGACTTCCACGCGGAGGCGACGAGCGAGAAGATCGCGCTGGCCTACCACCTCGATGGGCGCGTCACCGCCGTGCTCGGCACGCACACCCACGTGCAGACGAACGACGCGCGCGTCCTCAAGGGCGGCACCGCCGCGGTGACGGACGCCGGTATGACCGGCCCGCACGACTCGGTCATCGGCAGCATCCCCGAGGGCGCGATCCGCCGCTTCACGACGGGTCTGCCCGTGCGGCTCGAGCCCGCCGACGGCGATGTCCGCATCGAAGGCGTGCTGATCGAATGCGGTGCCGACGGTCGCGCTACGAGCTGCGAGCTTGTCCGCGTCCCGGTCGGCTGAGCCGCGGCAGACCGAGGACCCCGACGAGCGCGACCAGCACCAGGTCGCGCACGAACACGAGCCACGCCCGGTCTTGATGCCCGGCGAAGGCGAAGTAGTGGCCGGGGAAGTAGGCGATCGTGAAAGCGAACGCCACGAGCAGCGTCACCGTCGCCAGCGCGCCGCGCAGGCCCCGCACGAGCGGGACGAGCGGCACGAGCCAGATGAGGTACTGCGGCGAGAGCACCTTGTCGAAGGCGACGAACGCCGCAACGGCCGCGGCGGCGTAGCGGACGAACCGGTCCCGGTCAGCCGGCTTCAGGGCATACGCGAGCCAGAGGGCGACAAGCGCGGCAATCCCGGCGAGGTTCGACGCGGTGCTCCAGCCCGGCACGTCATCGATGCTCAGCGAGCCGTGGCTCGCGTAGACGTGCGGATGCCCGAACGTCATCAGGGCGGCGCCCGCGAGGCTCTCGATCTGGAGCGGACGAGAGATCTGCCCCCAGAGGCTCTCGCCGAGCCCATGCGGTGCGAGCGCGAGGAACGGCAGGAAGACGAGCGCGACGACCGCCGCACCGACGCCGAGCGCACGCCCGAGCTCGCCGGCGCCGCGACGCCGGAACGTCCAGACCACCGCGAGCGGCAGCAGCACGAGCGGGTAGAGCTTGGCCGTGACGGCGGCGCCGAGCAGGCCGAAGCCGAGACGGTGCCGGGCGCGCACGAATGCGGCGAGCGCGAGCGCCTCGAGGCCGGCGGGCCAGAAGTCGAAGCGCGTCGCCGCGAGCGAGCCGATCAGGAGCGGCGAGACGACGACGAACGGGAGCCCCCAGCCCGGCGGCCGGCTCGACGCGACGCCGACGAGCGCGAGCAACCCGCACGCTGCCATCAGCCAGCCGAACACCTCGCCGTAGGCATGAAGGTCGGGCGAGGTGATCAGGTCGGGCGACTTGCCCGGCTCGTAGTCGAAGGTGGCGCTGGAGCCGGAGATGAACGTCGGGGCGACGAATACCGGCAAGGCACCCGGTGGGTATTCGACCGCGAAGTCCCGGTACGGGAGGCTGTCGAGCTGCATCTGGTCGCCGTAGGACGCGTAGCCCGGGATGTCGGTGATCACGTCGTGGGTGTACGGGGACACGTGCAGCAGCGCCCACGCGCCGACGAAGCACGCGGCCGCGACGAACGGGGCGCTACGCCGCAGCCGGCTCATCGACGGCCTGCGGCGCGGGGATGGCCGGCGCGAGCAGCGCGACCGCGACGAACGGGAAGAACCAGACGAGGTAGTGGTAGATCCAGTAGGTCAGCACCGACTCGAAGCCGATCAGCAGCGCGGCGGTGAACGCGGCGAGGCGCAGCGGCGAGCGCTGCTTCGGCCACCAGCCGAGCGCGAGCGCCCCGACGACGAGCGCACCCTGGAGCACCCGCTGCACGAGGTGCAGGTCGGGGAGGCCGCGGGCGTGGTACTGCCGCCAGTCCCAGAGCGAGAACGGCGAGGAGCGGCCGATCTGGAAGCCGACCGTCCGATGGAACGCCTCGCCCGCCGCATGCCAGACAGACGGCTCCAGCAGCAGTACCGCGTACGTCGCCGCGGTCGCGAGCGCGAAGCCGAGCAGGAAGCGAACGCGCAGGCGGCCGTCACGCGCGTTCGGGTAGCCGGACCAGAGCGGCAGCACGATCAGCGGCGCA
>CAIYXH010000106.1 GCA_903930195.1 uncultured Actinomycetes bacterium
CAGGCGGCGCCGGCGCGGGCACGGCCTCAGCCGACACGTGCCTCGGTCCTCACGTCGACGATCTCGAGCAGACGTCGCGCCCGGTGACGGTAGGTGTGCTCGTCGAGCACGCGCTCGCGTGCCCGCCGGCCGAGCTCCTCGGCCTGCGCCGGATCGTCGAGGAGCGCCCGATAGGCCGCGACGGCCTCGTCGGCGTCGTGGACGACGATCAGCTCCTTGCCCGGCTCGAACCAGCGCTCGAGCCCGTCGTACGGGTTCGCGACGATCGCGGCCCCGGCTGCCGCAAGCTCGAACGGACGGCAGGACGACGAGGCATAGACGCTCGCATGCGAGCGCCGCGTGATGCAGAGGTTGATGCGCGCGGCGGAGATGGCACGGGGGAAGACGGTGAACGGCACGTCCCCGATCAGCCGCGCGGCACCGATGTCTCCCTGGAAGTCGCGTCCGCCGAGCGCAAAATCGACGTCCGGCAGCGTCCGTGACGGGTCGCCCACGAGCATCCCCGTCCACTCGCGCCGAAACTTGTCGCCGTAGCCGTAGAAGAAGACGTCGGTCTCCTTCTCGACGGGCTGCGGGGAGAAGAAGTCGGGATCGGCGCCCCAGAAGACCGCCTCTGCGCGCCGTGCGCCTAGCTCGAGGAGCCGCGGGAGGCCACCCTCGGAGTTGGAGATCACCGCGTCGTATTCGCCTGGATCGGCGCCGTGGTAGTAGTTGAAGCCGGTGTCCATGCCCCCGAACTCGGGGAAGCTCATCGGGACGTCGCCGTCGTAAAAGACGACCGGAATCCCGAAGCGCTCGCGCAGAGCCGTAGGGATCCCCCGGAAGTGGGCCATCGGCACCGTGAAGACGACGATCGCGTCCGGACGCTCCCGCTCGACGAGCTCCTCGAGGTGGCGCAGCCAGCGCGGCGTCACGAGCCGCCAGATCGCCTCGCGGGTCAACCTGTCCGCGACGCTCTCCTCGGGGCTTGCCTCGGCCCGACGGAGGTACCGGTCGCCCTTCAGCCGCGCGGCGGCGTCGCGCACCTTCGCGTACGTCTCGGCCTCTCGGTACGTCGGGTTCGACGCCGAACGCCACCAGGGCGTCTCGACCGGGCGGCCGCGGTACGGCGCGACCACGAGATCGACGCCCTCGTCGTGCAGCCCCTTCCAGAGCTGCCACCAGGCAGGCGTGCAGCCGTACCGAAAGTCGAGGTCGACCGCAGAGGCGACACAGAGGAGCTTGGGGGCGCGCATGGACACCAGAGTGTCGCAGGCAGACGTTACGGCGCGGTCAATACGCGCCGCGGCGCGCGAGGACCGCGGGGATGGTGCGCAGGAGAATCGTGACATCGAGCCAGAGCGACCAGTTCTCGAGGTAGTAGAAGTCGATCCGCACGAGATCGTCGAACGAGAGCTCGCTGCGGCCGGCGATCTGCCAGAGGCCGGTCATGCCCGGAAGGACGTTCGAGCGGCGGCGGTGCCAGGCCTGGAGCAGCGCCTGGTCGCGCAACGGGAGCGGGCGCGGGCCGACGAGCGACATCTCGCCGCGAAGGACGTTGACCACGTTCGGGATCTCGTCGAGCGACGTCCGGCGCAGGAAACGGCCAACGGCAGTGACGCGGGGATCGTCGCGGATCTTGAACAGCGCCCCCGTCGCCTCGTTCACGTCCTCCAGCGCGGCCTGGCCGCGCTCCGCACCGGCGATCATCGTGCGGAACTTGAGCATGCGGAACTCGCGTTCGCCGAGGCCCGCACGCCGGTCGGCGTAGAAGACCGGCCCGCGCGAGCTGAGCTTGATCGCCGCGGCCACGACGAGCCAGACCGGCAGGCCGAGCAGGAGCACGAGCGCCGCGACCACGACGTCGAAGGCGCGCTTGACCACCCAGTCGGCGCCGGCGAGGATCGGCGGCCGCAGGTCGAAGAGCGGGACTCCCTGACCGGGGACGTACTCGCCACGCTCGATCATCAGATCGGTCGTGCGCGGCGCGATCCGCACGCGTGCACCCCGGCGGTAGGCAAGCTCGACGATCTCGAGCATGCCTTCCTCGTCGAGCCCGGAGTCGGCCACGATCAGCTCGTCGAAGAGCTCGTGGGCGATCAGAGCCGGCAGGTTCGGCCCGGGTGCCACCTCGCCGACGAAGAGGTAGTCGATCCCGTTGCGGCTCGAGCCGAGCGAGGCCTGGAGCCGCGCCACCTGCTCCGGCTCACCGACGAGGAGGGCGCGGCGACGGACGCCCAGCGAGCGCATCGCGACCCCCGACGCCGTCTCGTAGCTCCAGCGGAAGACCCCGACGAGCACGGCGACCGAGAGGGCCGCCGCGACGTAGAGCCCGAAGGTCGTGAAGTGCTGGCCCGTCCCGATCGCGAACGCGAGGGAGAGCACCGCGACGAGGAACACCGACTTGGCGACCTGCCCCGGGCCTTCGCGGAGCTCCCGCGGGCGGTAGAGGCCGTTCTGCCAGAAGACGAGCAGCAACAGGAGGATCAGGAACGGCAGCCAGTCGCTCTCGCGATTCCAGAGCAGATTCCAGAGGATCGGCTTCGGGTCGCGGACGAGCGAGCGGACGGCGAGCGCCGCGTAGAGCCCGAGCGTGAGGCCGGCCAGATCGACGCAGACGAGCGCGCCGATGCTGCCGATGCGCCGCGCCAGCGTCCGCAGCGGGCTCGCGCGCAGGAGGTACGGCCGCGCCGCGCGGACATCTGCGGGTTGGGCCGGCGTCAGTGGCTCGTGCACGGACCAATCCTATGACGACGCGAGCTCGACCTGCCCGCGCACGACGGGTCCGTGCAGTCGGATCACGACTCCGGGATCCGGCCCCGCTGCCCACGTCCAGGCAACCGCCTTGCCGCCGAGGGTAACCGACTTCGGCCGGGCGCTCGCCGGAACGAAGAGCTGCACCTGGCCGGGCTGGCCCGTGAGGTCGAGCTGCGTGCCGTTGCTCGCGAGGGAGCCGGCGCGCCCGGGATGCGAGAGCTCGTTCACGCCCCACCACGAGCCCTTGGCCGTGCGGAGGTCGAACGGGATGACCGTGCCCGCCTTTGCGTAGAGCGGAAGCTCGGTGAGCGGCGTCACCCGGTCGAACGCCGCGCCGCCCTTGACGGTAGCTCCGGTCGCAAGGTCGATCCACGCGCCGGCGGGCAGGTAGATCGAGGTCGTCGTGGAGAGCGAGGTCACCGGCGCCGCAAGCAGGTTCGGCCCGACCATCAGCTCGAGGTCGGCCTTCCATGCCGCGGGATCGTCCGGGTAGTCGAACCCGAGCGGGCGGAGCACGGGCTGGCCCTGCTGCAGCAGCCCGTAGAGGTACGGGAAGAGCTCGTAGTGGAGCACCGCCGCGGCGCGCAGACCGTTCATCGCCGCGGTGCCGAGCAGCCACGGCGTCGCGTTGAGGCCGATGCCTCCTACCTCCATCACCGGCGAGATCGCGCCGAGCTGCGCCCAGCGGATGAAGACGTCGGGCGTCTCCTGCGCGATCGTCCCATCGCCCGAGGTGTACCCGCCGATATCCGAGCCCCACGTCGTGAACCCGCTCGAGCCTGCCGATTCCGCCGAATAGATCGCGTTCTGCAGCCCGGCGTAGCTCCCCTCCTGGTCGCCGGCCCAGAGGCCCGGGACGACGGCCTGTGACCCCGCTGTCCCAGCCCGGAAGATCGCGGCGCGCGTCGGTCCGAGCGCGTTCATCACGGCCCGTTCGAAGAGCAGCGGGTAGTCGTTCGTCAGCGACGGATCGAGCGGCTCGAAGTCGACCTCGTCGCCGCGGTCGCCCTTGACGCCGTCCACGCCGAGCGCGAGCAGCGCGCGAATCCGGCGCTCGAAGATCTTCACGACCTGCGGGTCGCGCAGGTCGAGCACCGGATCGTTCGGGTCGGTGCGGAGAATGCCGTTCGCGGGGTAGCCGTCGGAGCAGGTCGCTTTCGGCGAGACCCAGAGCATGAACTTGACCCCTCTCGCGTGCACCTCGCGGATCAGCGCCGCCGGGTTCGGGATCCGGTACGGAGAGAACGTCAGCGCACCGTTGCAGTCCTCCCACGGATTGTCGAGCAGCACCCAGCCCATCGGGATCTTCGCCTGCTGCAGGCGCGTGATGTCGTCCAGCACCTGCCCGGGGCCCGACACCTCGTCGCGCCACTTGATCAGCGCCAACTCGTCCGCCGGGGGCACGTCCGGCTTGCCGGTGTCGGCCTCGTAGTCGGCAAGCGTCTGGGCAAACGTGCCGCCGTAGAGATCCTCGTCGAGCGTCGCGCCCTTGACGCAGACCGAGACCCTCGACGTGTCGGCGCCGAAGGTGCACGGCGCCTCCGTCCCGGTGTCGCAGGTGCCGGGACCGCCCGTCGTGCCGGGGAACGCGAAGGCCGCGACGTTCTCGCTCGTCACCCGCAGTCCCCAGCCGGCGGAGCTCGCGAAGTACGGCACCGGTGCGTACGCGCACGAGCCGACCTTGACCTGCACGACCTGCCCTGCCAGATCCGGACCGCTCGTCCGCTCGCCGGCGCCGAGGAAGTGGTCGGAGCTGGACGCTCCGAAGGAGTCGTAGACCTGCTGGACATTCGTGGTCGGATGGAGCGCGACGTGCACGTGGATCCCGGTCGTGCGGCGCGTGATCGTGACCGTCGCGGTGCGACTGCCATCGTTCGTCCCGACCAGCCAGCTGTCACCGGTGTGCGAGATCACATTCGTCAGGTTGCGCCAGTCGCCGTTCGAGGCGAGCTCGAACCAGATGCTCCCCTTGGCCTCGTCGGCGAGCGTCTTCCCGTTCTGCTGAAAGCCGAACGAGAACGGCTTCGTGCCGACCTTGGCGCCGTAGCCGGTCGCCTTCCCCCCGCCGGAGCCGCAACCGACGACGGCCGTCACGAAAATCACACCGAGGAGGGGGATCAGCCGGCGCACACGTTGCTCCAGGGGACATCGTGCTCGGCCGACAGGTCGGCGAGGGAGAGCGGCCTGCGGCGAAGCGCGAGCAGGCGCAGCACCACGCCGAGTGCCGCACGGCGGCGGCCGTCGAGCAGCTCGTAGTCGTGGAAGTGCACGTGGACGTACGGCGGGAGCGGCCCGGCGAGCGCCTTCGCGGCCTCGCCGAGGGAGTGCGTCGTCGGCAGCTCGAGCACCGTCCGGCCGTCCTCGAGCCGGACTCGCGCAGGCTGGTCGAGCCCGATCCGCGCGGCGCCGGCGGGCAGGTACGGCGGCCGCCAGGCGGTGGCGGTGCAGTCGGCGTAGCCGAGCTCGGCGACGACGGCCATCACCTCGGGATCGGTGTACCAGCCGCCACCGCAGAAGAACCGCGGCTCGAGCCCCTGCTCGCGCAGCCAGCGCCCCTCGCGGAGGACGCGCTCGGCCGGGACGCCGCCCGTCGGCCGTGCGGCGTCGGGCGCGGTCCAGTGCGGGTGGTGCCCGATCGGGCCGAGCGCCGCCGCCTCACGAGCCCGCGCGACGAAGCTCGAGCCGTCCTCACCCTCGAACGGAGGCCGAAGCAGCGACGTGATCGAAAA
>CAIYXH010000107.1 GCA_903930195.1 uncultured Actinomycetes bacterium
CTGCGAGGGCTGCGGCCTCGGCCTGGCTCACGGCTGCCGCACTCTCGTCGCGGCGCTGTTCGAGGCCCGTGAGGAGCGACGAACGCTGGTCGCGCGCGTCCGTGAGGGCGTTCGTCGTCGCGGTCTCCTCGGCGGCGGCAGCGTCGAGCCGGTCGGCGCGGATCCGCAGCTCGCCGGAGACCCGGCGGAGGTGCTGCTCGGAGCGGCGCACCTGGTCGATCACGTCGTTGTTCAGCGACGTCACGCGCTCGATGTTGTCGAGCTGCGTCATCGCGTCGCCGAGCGACCGGGCGCCGAAGAAGAGCTCGAGCGCCGAGGTATTGCCGTGGTCGTAGAGGAAGCGGAGACGGACCGCAAGCTGATGCTCCGACACGCTCGTGTCGACGCGGGCGAGCTGCAGCTCGTGCTGCAGCAGCCGCCGCTGGACGGAGAGCTTCTGCACCTGGCTCTGGAGCGAGCCGAGACGGGAGTTCGCCGCGGTGACCCGCGCGTCGAGGGAGTAGAGGCTCAGCGCAGCCGAGCGCGTCTGATGCGAGAGCGCCGCGTGCTCGGCGCGGAGTTGCCCGAGCCGCGCACCGTTGCCGGCGTCGCCGCTCGGGGCCAGCGCGAGCACGGCGCACGACACGGCGAACACGCCGAGCAGCCGCCGGCCGGATGGGGGTGCCAGGCCGCGCACGGGCCGAGGACCGTACCACAGCTCCGGCCCACTTCGGGGTAGATTTCGACAGACTTATGCAGACTGCGGTACGGAAGAGTTGAACCCGTCCGCAGACGTTGCTAACGTGCCCGACTCGTGACGTGCCGGCCTCAACCGGTGTGCCCGTCCCGCAAACGTCCCGAGGCTCATGCGTAGGTTGCACGAGTCCGGTTTGAAGCGGGTTCTGGCGCCGTTCATGCTCGTCGGAGTGCTCGCGGCTCTCGTCGTGGCGGCGTCCGCGACCGCAAATCCGAGTCCGTCGATCTCTGCAAAGCAGGCTGAGGCGAACCAGGTTCTTGCCCAGATTAACGATCTCGACACGTCGCTGAACATCGCGGACGAGAAGCTCAACTTCGCGAACGTCAAGCTGCAGCAGGTCCAGCACGACATCGGGGTCAACCAGCACGAGCTTGTCGTCGCCCGGCACAACCTCCTTCAGAGCCGCCGCCAGATCGCGAAGCGGCTCGTGACGCTCTACACCTCCGGCTCGTCCTCGACCCTCGAGATCATCCTCGGCGCGAAGAACATCGACGACGTGCTCAGCGGGCTCGACACCCAGAGCCGCGTCTCCTCGCTCGATGCCCAGGTGAGCGGTGAGGTGCTCCGGTTCGGCAGCGCCGTCAAGACTCGCTCGGTCGCACTCAAGCAGGAGCAGCACGAGGTCACGCAGCTCGTCGCCCAGCGGCGGGCGCAGGCGAACGTGATCTCGGTGCGCATGGGCGAGCGCAAGCATCTCCTCTCGTCCCTGAACGGCGAGATCCAGCGGCTGATCTCCGAGCAGGAGGCCCGCGAGGTCGCGGCCGCGCAGGCAGCGCGCGAGCGCGCCGTCGAGGCGCAGAGCAAGCGCCAGACGGCATACGCCGCAGCCGCCGACGCGAGCGCCGTGGGAGCCACGGCCGTGACGCCCGAGGGCTCCAGCGTGATCGCCTCCTCGCCGTACCAGAATGTCGTCAGCTACGCCCTCAGCCAGCTCGGCGTCCCGTACGTCTGGGCCGGCTCCACTCCGGGCGGCGGCTTCGACTGCTCCGGCCTCGTGATGTGGTCGTACGCGCAGATCGGCGTCTCGCTGCCGCACTCGTCCTACGCGATGATGGGCATGGGCGTTTCGGTGCCCCAGGACGAGCTGCAGCCGGGCGATCTCGTCTTCTTCGAGGGCGGCGGCCACGTCGGCATCTACATCGGCAACGGTGAGTTCGTCCACGCGCCGCACACCGGCACCGTCGTCCAGGTCTCGAGCCTCTCCGGCTCGTACTCCTGGGGCTTCGCCGGCGCCCGCCGCATCCTCTAGGACCTCGCGGGTTAGCAGGAGGCCGGGGCGGGGGAACGAACTCCCTGGACCCCTAGACTTTCCCTGACTCGTGCGCACATCCTGGAACGGCAGCATCTCCTTCGGCCTCGTCAGCATCCCGGTCGGGCTCGCGCCTGCGACGGCGTCGTCCGCCCGGCAGTCGGACGTCTCGTTCAGGCTGCTGCACCGTGAGTGCCTGCAGCCGATCAAACAGAAGCGCTGGTGCCCCGTGCACGACGTCGAGGTCGGCCCCGACGACATCGTCAAGGGCTGGGAGGTCTCGAAGGGACAGTTCGTGCCGATCGAGGAGGCGGAGCTCGAGTCGCTCGAGCAGCACGACACCTCGCGCGCGATCGCGATCACCCGCTTCGTGCCGGCCGGCGAGATCGATCCGATCTACTTCGATCGCAGTTACTACCTGGTGCCCGCGGGCACCGAAGCGCAGCGCCGGCCGTACGCGCTGCTCCTCGCCGCGATGGCCGACGCCGGGACGATCGGGCTCGGCTCGTTCGTCCTCGCCGGCAAGGAGAAGCTCTGCGGCATCCGCGCCAAGGGCGACGCGCTCGTGCTCGAGACGCTGTTCGTCGCCGAGGACGTGAAGGCGCAGGACGAGATCGACGAGGCGGTCTCGGCCACGAAGGTGAAGAAGGAGGAGCTCACGCTCGCCCGCCAGATCATCGCCGGGCTCGAGGGGAGCTTCGACCCGGCCGAGCTGAAGAGCGACTACCGCACGTCGCTGCGCGAGCTGCTCCAGGCGAAGCTCGAGGGGCACGAGCTGCCGGCCGTCGAGCCCGAGCCGGAGACGGCGCCGGTGATCGACCTGATGGAGGCCCTCCGCGCCTGGGTCGAGGCGGCGAAGGCCCCGAAGGGCAAGCCTGCCGCGCGCAGGCGCGCAGCGGCAGGCTCGAAGTAGGGGTTAGTGCTTCGGCGTGGCGCCCTGCGCCACGCGGACCTGCGCTTCGAACAGGGTCTTGTCGATCCGGCCGTGGTAGATCGGGACGTGCTGCTCGACGCAGATCCGGATCACGTCCTCGCGTGCGAGTCCGGTCTCCTCGGAGATCTCGTCGGGTGTCAGGTGGTTCGCCATGCCATCGGCTCCTCTCTTTCGGGCACGAAAAAGCCCGCCACGCTCACTGCGTCGACGGGCTCGTCCCTGCACTCGAATCTGTATGCGGAAGCGCCGCTCACCTCGCCGCCTCGACGAGATGCCTCCCGATGAGCAACCTACTCACCGGGTGGACGATAAACGACGCTACGGGGCTTGCGTCGGCCCGCGCCGCGAAGACGCTACGATTTCCCGCGGTCGCGGGGTGTGGCGCAGCCTGGTAGCGCGCTCCGTTCGGGTCGGAGAGGCCCCCAGTTCAAATCTGGGCACCCCGATCGATGGTGAAGGAGGGACAGGGCTCAGCCCTGTCCCTCCCGTGCCTATGCTCGGACGATGCTGCGCGCGGTCGTCTTCGACGTCGATTTCACCCTGGCCCGGCCGGGCCCCGACCTCGGGCCCGACGGCTATCGCACGCTCGGGCTCCGCTACGGCCTCGACCTCGATCCGGCGCGGTTCGAGACCGCCCGGGCAACGGCGTTCGCCGAGGTCGAGCGGCATCCGGAGCTCGACCATGACGAGGAGATCTGGGTGCTCTTCACCGAGCGGATCATCATCGGCATGGGCGGCAGCGGCGACACATACACCGCCGCGGTCGAGATGGAGCGGCGCTGGGGGCACTCGCACCACTTCGAGCTCTACGACGACGCGCTGCCCGCCCTCGCCGAGCTGAAGCGCCTGGGCCTTCGCGTCGGCCTGCTCTCGAACTCGGCGCGGAGCCTCCCGGAGTTCGTGGTCCATCACGGGATCGACGCCGACGCGGTGCTGACCTCGTTCGCCCACGGGAAGACGAAGCCGCACGCCTCGATCTTCCAGGCGATGCTCGACCTGCTCGAAATAGAGGCTGCAGAGGCCGCGATGGTCGGCGACACGATCGAGGACGACGTAAAGGGTGCGCTCGCGGTGGGGATGCAGGCGATCCTCCTCGACCGCGACGGCCGGCACCCTGAGGTCGAGGGGACGCTCTCGTCGCTCGCAGAGTTGCCCGCGCGGCTTGGGTTCGCGGCCGAGCGGGAATAAGGTGCGGTGATGCGCCGCGTCAACCTCCTCCGGCCGGAGTTCGACCACGACCTCGATCGCCCCGGCTATCGCTGGCAGGCGGCGACGGTCGGCAAGCAGCTGGGTGCCGACCAGCTCGGCGCGACGCTGTACGTCCTCGACGAGGGCGCCGGCACGTTCCCGCATCACTTCCACCACGCGATGGAGGAGCTGGTGCTCGTCGTCTCCGGCGCGCCGGTGCTCCGCTCCGCCGAAGGTGAGCGAACGCTGGCGCCGGGCGACGTCGTCAGCTTCCCGACCGGCCCGGACGGGGCACACAGCCTCGTCGGCCCGGGCGCGGTGCTGCTCATCTCGGCGAGCGCGTCCCTCGAAGCGATCGAGTATCCGGAGATCGGGAAGCTTGGCGTGAGCCCGCCGGGAAAGATCTTCCGCGCCGACGACGCGGTCCCCTACTGGGACGGCGACGAGGGCGGGGCGTAGACGTGGGCGAGCTGGTCAACATCCTCGGCGCGGAGGTCGCGGGCGACGACACGGACCCCGACCGCTACCGCGCACTCATGCTCAGGGTAGGGCCGCTCCTCGGCGCGCGCGACCTCGGTCTCTCCGTCTACGAGCTCCCGCCCGGACAGAGCATCTGCCCGTACCACTTCGAGTATCCCGAGGAGGAGTGGCTGCTCGTCCTCGACGGCACGCCGACGCTTCGCCACCCGGAGGGCCACGACGTGCTCGAGCCCTGGGATCTCGTCTGCTTCCTCAGCGGCCCCACCGGCGCCCACAAGGTGACGAACCACACCGAGTCGACCGTCCGCGTGGCGATGCTCTCGACGAAGTCCGCGCTCGCGGTCTGCGTCTACCCCGACTCGAACAAGGTCGGCGTCTTCTCCGGCGACGGCGAGGTCGCCCACCGCTTCCGCCTTGACGCGAGCCTCGACTACTTCGACGGCGAGATCTAGCTGTCGCTCTCGATCGGGTCAGACCTGAGGGAACGAATGACGCGCGTGAACCGGCGCGAGCGCGGGCGCCCAGGAGCAGAGCGGGGAGACCTCGCCGCCGCGGCCGTTCAGGGCGCGGTAGCCGAGAGCGTGCTCGGCCTGGAGGAGCTTGTGGATCTGCGTCGTTCCCTCGTAGATGATCGGCGCGCGGGCGTTTCTGAAGTAGCGCTCGATCCCGACCTCGGCGCTGTACCCCGACGAGCCGAAGATCTGGATCGCAAGATGCGCGGCTTCGAAGGCCGACTCGGTCGCGTGCCACTTCGCCAGTGACGTCTCACGGGTGCAGCGGCGGTCCATGTCCTTCATCCACGCCGCCTGCAGCACGAGCAGCTTCGACGTCTCGTAGCCGAGCACCATCGTCGCGATCATGTCCTGGACGAACTGGTGGCGGCCGATCTCCTGGCCGAACGTCTTCCGCTCGCGCGCGTACTCGACCGCCCGCTCGAGACAGGCGCGGACGACGCCGCACGCGCCGGCCGCAACGGTGAAGCGGCCCTGGTCGAGCCCGTACATGGCGACCTCGAAGCCCTGCCCCTCCTCGCCGATCCGGTTCGTGACCGGCACCTCGACGTTGTCGAAGAAGAGCTCGCCCGTCGAGCCGGCCCAGATGCCGAGCTTGTGCTCCTGGTCCCGCGACGTGAGGCCCGGCATCCCCTGCTCGAGCACGAAGGCCGTGATGCCCTTGTGGCCCGCGTCGGGATCGGTCTTCGCGAAGACGAGGAGGTGATCGGCGACGGTTGCGTACGAGATCCAGCTCTTTTGCCCGTTGAGGATGTAGACGTCGCCTTCGCGGCGCGCGGTGGAGCGCATCGCGGCGACGTCCGAGCCCGCGTCCGGCTCGGTGAGCGCGAAGCAGGCGAGCTTCTCGCCCTTCGCCTGCGGGACGAGCCACCGCTGCTTCTGCTCCTCGCTCCCGTAGCGGAGCAGCGTCAGCGAGTTGAGGCCGACGTGCACCGAGATCAGCGTGCGGAACGCTGCCTCGCCGCGCTCGATCTCCTCGCACGCGAGCGCCTCGCAGACGAAGTCGAGGCCGGCGCCGCCGTACTCCTCCGGAATCACGATCCCGAGGATGCCCAGCTCGGCCATCCCGTCGACGATCCCGCGGTCGAGCCGATGCGCCAGGTCGTTCTCGACGGCCACCGGCAGGATCCGGTCGTCGACGAACGACCGCACCGTCTCCTGCAGCAGCCGCTGCTCCCCGGTGAGCGAAAAGTCCACCTCGGAAGCCTAGTCCTCACAAATGCGCGCTACATTTTTTTGGGCTTTGACTGCCCGGAGGCCGACGACGGCCGCGCGTGTCCGCCGGCAGGGGGACGCGGCGCGGTCAGGAACCAAGCTCGTCGCCGTGGGCGGCGGCGCAGTCGCGATCGTGATGGTCGTCGGCCTCGTCTTCGCGGGCTCGTCCGGGACGCTTCCGGGCGGGACGACGATCGACGGCGTCGCGGTCGGAGGGATGACCAAGGCCGCCGCGGTCGCGCTGCTCGAGAGCCGCGCCGCCACGGTCGCGCGGACACCCGTCACCTTCACCGCCGGTGACCAGCGGTTCGCGATCAAGCCGGGCGAGCTCGGCGTCAGTGCCGATTGGGAGGCGGCGGTCGACACGGCCGCGCAGCGCGGCGACGGCATCAGCGTCCTCCGCGGCTTCCGGCGCCTCTACTTGAGCGCCACCGGGAACCACCTCGTCGCGCCGGTCGACTCCTACGACGCCGCCGTGAGCTACGAGGTCGGCGTGCTCGCCGCGACGGTCGACCAGCCCCACCACGAGGCGAAGCTCGTCCGTCGCGGCGCCTCGTTCGTCGCGGTGGCCGCCCAGGCCGGCCAGACGCTCGACCGCACCGCCGCCGCGACCGTCGTCGTCGCCGCGCTCGGTGGGCTCTCCCGCGCGAACGTCGCGCTCCCCGTCCAGAGCGACGCGCCGACCGTGACCACCGCCGATCTCGCCGGCCAGGCCGCGCTCGCCCGGCGGATCGTCTCGGCACCGGTGACCCTGAAGCTCGGGACGACGCGCATCCAGGTCTCGCAGGCGCAGCTCGCGGCGATGCTCCGCCTGCCGTCGTCACCCAGCGGCACGCCGCTGATCGGCGGCACCGCAGCCGACACCTACTTCGCGAACCTCTCGCACACCGTGAACCAGGCGCCGAAGAGCGCCGGCTTCGCGGTCAGCGGGGCGCATGTTCGCCTCGTCCCGTCGGTTCCCGGGCGCACGCTCGACGTGCCCCGCACCGCCGACAGCCTGCTCGCGGCGGCCGAGCGCACGCAGAACCGTGTCGCGACGCTCGCCGTCGGCACCGTCTCGGGCGGTCGGACGACCGCCCAGGCGAAGGCGATGGGCATCACGGGGCTCGTCTCGTCCTACGAGACGTTCTACGGGGGGATCGAGAACCGGATCCACAACGTCGAGCTTGTCGCGCGCCTGATCGACAAGCACTACATCGCCCCGGGCGCCACATTCTCGTTCAACCAGGCGACCGGCGAGCGGAGCGTCGCGAAGGGCTTCGTCGAGGCGCCCGTGATCATCAACGGCGAGCTCGAGACCGGTCTCGGCGGCGGCGTCTGCCAGGTCTCGACGACCGTCTTCAACGCCGCCTTCGAGGGCGGCCTGCCGATCACCGACCGGACGAACCACGCGCTCTACATCGACCACTACCCACTCGGCCGCGACGCGACGGTCGACTACCCCGACATCGACCTGAAGTTCGTGAACGACACGGGCCACTGGCTGCTTCTCCGCACGTTCGTCGGGCCGTCGTCGCTCGTCGTCTCGCTCTACGGCACGCCGCAGCACCGCAAGGTGGTGGCGCAGTCGACCCCGCTGCGCACGGTCTCGCCGATGCCGGTCAAGCACAAGACCGACCTCGGTCTGGCTCCGGGCGAGCAGGAGGTCGCGCAGTACGGCCAGCCCGCGACGACGACCTCGGTCGAGCGCGAGGTCTACGCGCCGAACGGGAAGCTGCTCTCCGACTCGACCTGGGTCTCGAACTACGAGGCACTGCCGCAGATCGTGCTCATCGGCCCGAAGAAGAAGCACACGCCAGCAAAGGCGAAGGGGAAGACAGCTACGACGACGACGTCGCCTGGCTGATCGACTCGATCAGCCAGCTCGGCGTCCGGGTCGGGCGCAGCGTCGCCGCGTCGACCGTGCCGTGCTTCGTGTAGCCCTCGACGAGCAGCTCGCCGTCGCGCTCGACCGCGTACTCGAAGGTGAAGCGTGCACCGCGCGCGTCGACGCAGCGGGTGTGGACGAGGAGTCGGTCGTCGAAGACGGCGGGGCGGAGGTAGCGGGCGTTCGCCTCGAGCACGAGCGACTCGATCCCCTGCTCGCGCAGCCGCTGGTAGCCGCCCGCGAACGCCTCGAGGAAGCCGACGCGCGCGACCTCGAACCAGACGAGGTAGCCGGCGTGGTGTGCGATGCCCTGCGCGTCCGTCTCGGCGAAGCGCACCTGCACCTGGGCCGCATAGGGGAAGCCGTCCACGACCGACGTTCTACTAGAGGCGTCGCTACACCGTGAGTTGGAGCTGCGCGTGCTCGGTCAGCCCCGAGACGCCGACGCCCACGAGCCGCAGTGGCCCGGGCCGGTCCTTCAGCGCCCGGTCGAGCAGGCTGCAGGCGAGCTCGCCGATCCGCTCGGCGTCGTCGATCCCGACCGGGAGGGACGTCGAGCGCGTACGGATCGAGAAGTCGGGATAGCGGAGCTTCGTCGTCACGGTGCGCGCCGTCTGCTCGCGCTCGCGTAGGAGCTCGGCGAGCCGGATGGCCATCTGCCGCAGCTCGTCGTGGAGGCGTTCGAGGTCGCCGACGTCACGGGCGAACGTCTCCTCCTGCGAGATCGAGATCCGCTCGGTCGAGACCTCGAGCGGTCGGGGGTCGACGCCGCGCGCGCGGTCGCGCAGCAGGGCGCCGACCTTCCCGGGCAGCAGGGCACGGAGGGTCTGGTCGTCCAGGGCGGCGAGATCGCCGATCGTCTCGAGCCCGGCTGCCGTCAGCCGCTCCTCGGCACGCGGCCCGACGCCGGGCAGCACGCGCAGCGCGAACGGCGCGAGGAACGACGCCTCGCTCCCCGGCCGCACTGCCGTGAGGCCGCCGGGCTTGCGCCGGTCGGAGGCGATCTTCGCGACGACCTTGGAGCTGGCGACCCCGAGCGAGCACGAGAGCCGCGTGCGGGCGCGGATCACGGCGCGTACCGCGTCGGCGAGCGCACGGGCGTCGTCGAAGGCGGGGGCGACCTGACCGAGATCGAGATAGCCCTCGTCGATCCCGGCCTGCTCCACGGTGGGCACGACCTCGCGCACCGTCGTCCAGACCTCGCGCGAGTACTCGCGGTAGAGCTGCATGCGGGGCCGGACGAACGTCACCTCCGGGCAGCGGCGGAGCGCCTCGGCGCACGACATCGCCGAGCGGATCCCGAACGTCCGCGCGACGTAGTTCGCGGTAGCGACCACCCCGCGGCCGTGCGGGTCGCCGCCGACGACGAGCGGGACACCGCGGAGCTCCGGCGTCTCGAGTTCCTCCACGGCGGCGAAGAACGCGTCGAGGTCGAGGTGCGCGACGATCACACACGAACAGTAGTTCGCCTGCCGGTCAGCCGACCTCGGCGGCGATCCGGCCCGCGAGCGCGGCGGCCTGCTCCTCCGTGAGCCCGTCCTTCACACCCGGTGCGAGCGCCGTCTTGACGACGGGCGAGGGGCGCGTGGTCTGCACCGCTTCGAGGAAGCGGCGCGCCGCCTCGGCGACCTTCTCGGGCGAGGCGCCCTGCTGGGCGAGCTGCTCGACGAGACTCCCGAGGCCGACCTTCTCGGGCCCGGTCAGCGTCACCGTCAGCCCGGTGCGGGTCAGCTCGATCCGGCGTAGCCGGTCGTGGAAGATGCCGATCACGACCGAGCTGACGCCGAGGATGAGCAGCACGATCGCGAGCGTCACCGAACGGCGCGACGGCACCGCGGTTCCGGGTGAGGGCAGCCAGACCCGCCAGACCGCGACCCAGACGAGCACCGCCCCGAGCGGCAGCAGCACGAGCGGCGCCGACTGGACCCGTGCCCAGGCGGCGAGCTCGCGCACGACGGTCGGTACCCGCTGCATCCGGGTGACCTTCGTAGCCATGGCGGGAGCGGACAATGCCCCGATCTGGCCTCTTCGTCTACGTAGATACGCTGTGTCCCCTCCCGGGAAAGGACAGCGATGGTGAAGAAGATGGTCATCTCCCAGCTCCAGTCGGTCGGCGAAGGCGCGCTCTCGAAGGTCGCCCAGAGCAGCGCGACCAAGACTGCGCTTCAGGGCGCGCTGCAGCTCAAGGACAAGGGCGAGAAGATCTTCCACGTGCTCGAGTCGGTCGAGCACCGGCTCTCGGCGATCGAGAATCGGCTCGACAAGCTCGAGCAGACGAAGAAGCCCGCCCCGCGGCGCGCGGCAGCGAAGACGACGACGGCGGCGAAGCCCGCCGCCCGCAAGAAGACCGCCTAGGTCTTCGGCACCCGGATGCGCAACGCGCCCGGGACGACCGTGAAGCGCGCGGGCGTCGTGCCCGGCTGCTCGCCGTCGATCACGATCGGCAGCGGGGTGCCTGCCTCGATCGAGACCGTGCGCGCCCGCACCACGTCGATGCGCGGATGGCGCACGTGCGTCCCGCGGTAGATCTTCGGGAACGTCAGCAGGAAGTCGAGCTTCGTCACGTCGCCGATCACGACCAGGTCGAAGACACCGTCGTCGGGCTTCGCGTCGGGTGCCATCAGCATCCCGCCGGCGGTGTTGTCGCCGTTCATCGCGAGTACTTCGAGCATCGTCCCGACGCGGCGCTCGCCGTCGACCTCGACGACCATCGGCCCGCTCTTCCAGCGGATGAAGGTCGCAACGGTGGCGATCAAGAACGAGATCCGACCGCCGAGCGCCTTCGACGAGGTGTTCGCCCGACGCGCGATGGCTCCGCTGATGCCGGCGCCGGCGAAGTTGACGAACCAGCGCTCGCCGGGCTCGCCGTCGGGCTGCACGAACGTCGCGTGCCCTGCGTCGACGGTGCGCGTCGTGCCGTCGACGATCGCCTCGAGCGCCTTCGCCGGGTCGCGTGGGATGCGCAGGCTGCGCGCCACGTCGCGGCCGGTGCCCTGCGGCACGAAGGCGAGCTCGACGGTCCCACCCTTTCCGGCAGCGAGGACGCCGCTCACGACCTCGTTCGCCGAGCCGTCACCGCCGACGACGACCAACAGGTCAGCGCCGGCCTCGATCGCCTCGACGGCCAGCTCGCCGAGATGCTCGGGACGCTCCGAGAAGCGCACGTCGCCCTCGAGGCCGAGCTCCGTGGCGCGTGCCTGCAGCTTCGGCCACGCGGCGGCGGTCGAGCCGTTCGCGCTCGCCGGGTTGACGAGGAAGACGAGCCGGCTGCTCAGGACAGCCGGCTCAGTCCGCGATCGCGACGTCGAGCGAAAGGATGGTCATCCGGTCGACTGAGGCACGCAGCTCCTCGTCGGTGATCCGGGTGAAGACGCCTTCGACGACGATGTCGCTGACCGTCAGGAAGCAGCCCGACTCGACACCCCGGATCGCGGCGACCGTGAACAGCGCAGCGGCCTCCATCTCGACGGCGAGGACGCCGCGGGACGACCAGCGCTCGTACTGCCCGCCGTCCGGGTTGTAGAAGAGGTCGCTCGAGACGATCGGGCCGACGTGCAGGCTCTGGCTCGAGTGCTTGGCGACGTGGACGGCCTCGTGGATGATGCTCCAGGACGCGGTGGGGCAGTGCGGCTCGCCGCCGACGAGATGCGACGCGGTCGCGTCGGCCGGAACCGCGCTGAGGGCGACGATCAGGTCGCCGAGCGCGTGGCTCGGCTGGAGGCCGCCGCAGGTGCCGACCCGGATCAGCTTCTTGCAGCCGAGCTGGATCAGCTCCTCGAAGACGATGGTCGCGCCGGGGCAGCCCATGCCGGTGCCCTGCACCGAGACGGGCTTGCCCTTGTAGGTGCCCGTGTAGCCGAGAAGGCCGCGCTCGCCGTTGCGCTGGACGGGGCTGTCGAGATAGGTCTCGGCGATGTACTTGGCCCGCAGGGGATCACCCGGCAGGAGGACGGCCTCGGCGTAGTCGCCGGGCTCGGCGCGGACATGAATGGGCATGGCGCGTGACTCTACCGCGATGCGAGGATGCACCCACTGTGGTGCATGTTCTCGTCGAGCCGACCCGCGAGCAGATCCTGGCCTTCTGTGCCGAGGAGCCGATCGAGCGCGTCTTCCTCGAGGACGTCGCCCGCCGTGGCTTCGCCCGCTTCGTCGCGCTCGTCGATCCTGACGGCCGGCTCGACGCGCTCGCCCATGTCGGGACGAACTTCGTCCCCTCGGGGCGCGGCTGCCAGCTCTTCTCGGAGCTCCTCGCGCGCAGCGGCTCGCGGATGGTCATCGGCGACGAGCAGGCGGTCACCGACCTCTGGAGCCAGGCGGGCGCGCTCCTCGCGCGGCCGCGTGAGGACCGGCCCGGTCAGCCCGTCTACTCGATCTTCGAGCCGCCGGCGCCGGGCGAGACGGGCCTGCGCCCCGCGACGCTCGACGATCTCGACGACCTCGTCCCGCGCTGCGCCCGCGCGCACGAGGAGGAGCTCGGCGTCGACCCGCTTCGCCGCGACGTCGACGGCTTCCGCTGGCGGACGCGCGCGCAGATCGAGGACGGCCGTTCCTGGCTCTGGATCGAGGACGGCGTCATCCGCTTCAAGGCGGAGGCCTCCGCCTGGACGCCGCATGCGATCCAGATCCAGCAGGTCTGGGTCGATCCCGAGGTGCGCGGCCAGGGCTTCGGCGCGCGGGGCCTCCGCGACCTTTGCCGGCTGCTCCTCGACGAGGTGCCGGCCGTCACGCTCTTCGTCCGCACCGACAACCCGCCGGCGATCGCGCTCTACGAGAGCGTCGGGATGCTGCGCACAGGCACGTACCGGTCGCTGCTCTTCTAGCCGAGGTGCGCGGCTACTTGATGAGGTACGTGAAGGGCGCGAGCTTGGTGCCCACGGCGCCCTTCGGCGTGAAGGTCACGGTGTCGCCGACCTTCAGTCCGTTCATATCGACGTAGAGCAGGTCGCCCGGCGCCGTGACGGGCCGGAAGAGGACGTGCTCCTTGCCGTTCTTGA
This sequence comes from uncultured Actinomycetes bacterium, assembly GCA_903930195.1. Lineage (GTDB taxonomy): Bacteria > Actinomycetota > Thermoleophilia > Gaiellales > Gaiellaceae > PALSA-600. Next base: position 13,176 of record CAIYXH010000107.1, read on the forward strand.
TCAGGATCGCCCCGACGCCGCGCTCGGTCTTCTGGGTCATCACGGCCCAGGCGGTCGAGAGCTTGATCGCGTCGGTCGCGCTGATGTCGAGCGTGGCCATCGACTTGCAGCCCCGCATCGTGAAGTGGAACGCGCCCGGGAACGCCTTCGAAGCGGTCGTCGAGACGGTGCAGTTCGAGGCCGGCAGGGACGCGGAGCCCGCAGCCGTCGCGGTAGCGAGGGCGGCGACGAGAGAGACGATCAGCGCGATCCGCATAGAACGACAGTAGAGCACGGCCGGGGCTCAAGCAAGAGCCCGCGCCTATCCTCCGGGGATGGAGCGCGCGATCCTGGCCCGGCACGGTGAGAGCGAGTACAGCGTGCGCGGGCTCTGCAACGGCGATCCCGCCGTCGGGGTGGCCCTGACGGAGCGCGGTCGCCGGGACGCCTGGGAGCTCGGCGAGCGCCTGGCCGACGAGCCGATCGACCTCTGCATCACCAGCGCGTTCCCGCGGGTGCAGGAGACGGCGACCATCGCCCTGGCCGGCCGCGACGTCCCGCGGCTCGTCGTCGCCGACCTCAACGATCCGCTCGTCGGGCCGTTCGAGGGCGAGACGATCGACGAGTACCGCCGCTGGGCCGCCGCCGGCGACTCGACCGCGACGCCGGGTGGGGGAGGCGAGAGCCGCCTGGAGCTCGTCACCCGCTACCTGCGCGGCTACCGCGCCGTGCTCGACCGCCCGGAGGAGACGGTGCTCGTCGTCTTCCACTCGCTCCCGCTTGCCTACGTGCTCGAGGCGTACGTGCGGCGCGCTCCCGGGCTGACGATGCCGATCGTCGCGTACGCGACGCCGTTCGCGTTCACGTGGGACGAGCTCGACCGGGCGGTCGGCGTGCTCGACGCGTGGGCCGCGAACCCCACCTGGTAGTGCGAGACTGACCTGATGGAGCTCCGCGACCGGGTCGAGGCGTACGTGCGGCGGGAAGGGCTGATCGATCCGGGTGGAGAGGTGCTCTGCCTCGTCTCCGGCGGCGCCGACTCGACCTGCCTCTGGCATGTGCTCGGCGAGCTCGGCTACGGCGTCTCGGCGCTGCACGTCGACCATGGCCGCCGCGGGGCGGAGTCGGACGGTGATGCGCGCTTCTGCCGCGACGTGCTCGGCGCGGAGGTCGTGGCGCTCGACGGGGCCGGGCTGAGCGAGGCCGACCTGCGCGACCTGCGCTACGGCGTCGCGACAGAGCGGCTGCGTGCGACGGGTCACACGGCGAGCGACCAGGTCGAGACGATCCTCTACCGCCTCGCAACGAGCGGCACGACGACGGGGATCAAGCCGCGGCGCGAGGACGGCGTCGTGCGGCCGCTGCTCGAGCTCTGGCGCGAAGAGACCGAGGCGTACTGCCGCGAGCGCGGGCTCGCCTTCCGGGTCGACTCCTCGAACGCCGACACGGTGCGCGGCCTGATCCGCAACGAGATCGTCCCGCGCCTCGAGCGGCTGCATCCCACCGCCCGCGAGAACATCCTCCGCGCCCTCGAGACGCGCCGCACGCTCGATCCGGCGCTCGCAGAGCTGCTCGACGCGCCGGCCGGCTCGCGGCGCGTCGACCTCGGCGACGGTGTCACCGCGGTGCGCGAGCAACAGCGGCTCTGGCTCGAGCAGACCCCCGTCGAGCTCGTCGGCGAGGTCAGCTGGGGCGGCTTTCGCATCCGCTCGGGCCTTCCAGGCCTTAGGGTACGAGGGTGGCGTCCAGGAGACAGGCTCGCGGGGCGCTCCAAGAAGATCCAAGACGTGTTCGTCGACGCCAAGATCCCACGCTCCGATCGCGAAGGCTGGCCGCTCGTCGTGCGAGGTGACGAGGTCGTCGCCGTGCCCGGTCTCGTCGAGGCCGACGGTGTGGACGCGGTGCGCGAGTGAACCGGGCCGAGCTCAACCGCGGCGTCGGTGAGGTGCTGATCGACGAGGACCGCCTCCAGGCGCGGATCCGCGAGCTCGGCGACGAGATCACGCAGGACTACGCGGGCAAGGAGCTCCTGCTCGTCGGCGTGCTCAAGGGCGCGGTCTTCTTCATGGCCGACCTGATGCGCACGATCGACCTGCCCTGCGAGATCGATTTCATGGCGATCTCGAGCTACGGCGCCGCCACGAGCTCGTCGGGCGTCGTCCGGATCCTCAAGGATCTCGACATCAACATCGGAGGACGCCACGTGCTCGTGATCGAGGACATCATCGACTCGGGCCTGACGCTCTCCTACCTCGTCCGCAACCTCGAGTCGCGCGACCCGGCGAGCCTCGCCGTCTGCGCGCTGCTGACGAAGCCGGAGCGGCGCGAGATCGACGTCGACGTCCGCTACGTCGGCTTCGAGATCCCCAACAAGTTCGTGATCGGCTACGGCCTCGACTTCGCCGAGCGCTACCGGAACCTGCCGTTCGTGGGCGTCCTCCACGACGACCTGATGCCCGAGGGGGCGTAGGGGATGCCTAAAGCTTTCGTGAGCGCCTCCGGCAGTGAAATTCATTCGGGTACGCTGATCTGCTCGTGAACCGGTTCATCCGTAGCGCGTTCTTCCCGCTCATCGTCATCGTGCTGCTCGTCTGGCTCGCGACCACCGAGCTGATTCCCAAGGGGAAGAGCACCCAGGCCGTGACCTACTCGCAGCTGCGCGCGGACATCGTCGCGGCGCCGGCGAGCTACTCGAACGTCGACTTCAACCCCGACAAGCGCTCGATCACGGCCGAGATCGTCAAGACCGGCAAGAAGATCACGGTCCACTACCCGAGCGACCAGTCCGCGCTCCAGTTCGAGGACGCGCTGCAGAAGGTCGACGTCTCCTACGACTCGAAGGGCGTCGGCGGCTTCTCGTGGGGCTCGCTGCTCGCCGGGCTGCTGCCGTTCGCCTTCCTGATCATCTTCTGGATCTTCCTGATGAACCAGGTGCAGGGTGGCGGCTCGAAGGTGATGAGCTTCGGCAAGTCGCGGGCCAAGCGGATGGCGCCGGACTCGCCCAAGATCGGCTTCAAGGACGTCGCGGGTGCCGACGAGGCCGTCGAGGAACTGCAGGAGATCAAGGAGTTCCTCGAGAACCCGAAGAAGTTCCAGGCGCTCGGCGCGCGGATCCCGAAGGGCGTGCTGCTCTATGGGCCGCCGGGAACCGGCAAGACGCTGCTCGCGCGCGCTGTCGCCGGTGAGGCAGGCGTCCCATTCTTCTCGATCTCGGGCTCGGACTTCGTTGAGATGTTCGTCGGCGTCGGCGCCTCGCGTGTGCGCGACCTGTTCGAGCAGGCCAAGCAGGCCTCCCCCTGCATCGTCTTCGTCGACGAGATCGATGCCGTCGGCCGCCACCGCGGCGCC
>CAIYXH010000108.1 GCA_903930195.1 uncultured Actinomycetes bacterium
GGCGCCGCGGCGGTCTCCGATTCGGTGTCGGTGGGCTCCGGAGTCGCGACTCCGTCCAAGACGCGCGCGTTCGGCGTCCTCGGGCCGGCTGCGACGCTCGTCTCGTCAGGGATGAGCGGGGGGTCGTTCGCGGTCGGCCAGGTCTTCAACTTCACCGTCACCGCCTACGACACCGCGGGGAACCTCATCACGAGCTTCTCGGGCCCGGTGCCCGTGACCGACCAGACAGGGACATTCTCCGGAACGGCCGTGTTCGCGAACGGTGTCGCCACGGTGAAGGGCTCGGTCGCCGTCCCGACCGCCTCGGACACGATCACGGTCGGCAGTACGCTCCCGACGCCGGCGAAGACGCGCGCGTTCGCGGTCGTCGGCCCCGTCGCCTCGTTCTTCTCGTCGGCCCTCTCCGCCTCGGGCTCGGTGCCCGTCGGCCAGCCGCTGACGCTGACCGTGACCGCGCACGACGCAGCCGGCAACGTCGCGACCGGCTTCTCCGGCTCGGTGCCGGTGACCGATTCGACAAGCACGTTCTCGGCGCTGTCCGCCACCTTCATCAACGGCGTCGCAACGATCACGGGCTTTGTCGGCGTTCCGACCGTCTCCGATGTGATCAGCGTCGGGACGGCAGGTGTGACGGCCTCCAGCACGCGGCCGTTCGCGGTCGTCGGGCCGGCGGTGTCCTTCTTCTCCTCGGCTCTCTCGGTCTCCGGCTCGCTGCCGGTCGGCCAGTCGCTCTCGCTGACGGTGACGGCCTATGACGCTGCGGGCAATGTCGCGACCGGGTTCTCGGGCACGGCGCCGGTGACGGATCAGACGGGAACGTTCTCCGCGACCTCCGCCACCTTCGTGAACGGCGTCGCCACCGTCACGGGCTCCGTCGGGGTTCCGACCGTCTCCGACACGATCGCGGTCGGCTCAGGGACTCCGACCCCGTCGAAGACGCGCGCGTTCTCCGTCGTCGGCCCGGTCGCCTCCTTCGTCTCGTCGGGGCTCGCGATCGGCGACTCCGTGCGGGAGGGGCAGGTCTTCTCGTTCACCGTCACGGCCGATGACGCGGCGGGGAATATCGTCGCGAGCTTCTCGGGCACGGCGCCGGTGACAGACCAGACCGGGACGTTCTCGGTCTCGTCCGTCACGTTCGCGAACGGTGTGGCGACGGTGACCGGCTCGGTCGGCGTCCCGGTCGCGTCCGACGTGATCAGCGTCGGCACGCCGGGTACGACGCCGTCCGCGACGCACGCGTTCGCGGTCACGGCTGCTGCCGCCACGAGCTGAGCCTTTCACGGGTTCGCGCGCAGGTCGCGGCTACCATCGCCGATCCATGGACCAGTCCCGGATCCGCAACTTCTCGATCATCGCGCACATCGACCACGGCAAGTCGACGCTCGCCGATCGCATCCTCGAGCTGACGCACGCCGTCTCGAAGCGCGACATGCGCGCGCAGGTGCTCGACTCGATGGATCTCGAGCGCGAGCGCGGGATCACGATCAAGGCGCAGGCGGTGCGCGTCGAGTGGAAGGGCCACCAGCTCAACCTGATCGACACGCCCGGCCACGTGGACTTCACCTACGAGGTGTCGCGCTCGCTGCAGGCGTGTGAGGGCGCGCTGCTCGTCGTCGACGCGGCGCAGGGAATCGAGGCGCAGACGCTCGCGAACGCCTACCTCGCGATCGACAACAACCTCGAGATCGTCCCCGTCGTGAACAAGATCGACCTGCCGAGCGCCGACCCCGAGGGCGCCGCGCTCCAGGTCGCGGAGCTCCTCGGCGACGACCCGGAGCGGGTGCTGCCGATCTCGGCGAAGACGGGGCTCGGCGTCGAGGCCGTCCTCGACGCGATCGTCGAGCGGATCCCGGCGCCGTCCGGCGATCCCGACGCAGCCGGCCGTGCGCTCATCTTCGACTCCGCGTACGACCAGTTCCGCGGCGTCGTCGCATTCGTGCGGGTGGTCGACGGCTCGTTCTCGCCGCGCGAGTGGGTCAGGACGATGGCGCTCGGCACGCGCTTCGAGGCGCAGGAGATCGGCGTCATGTCCCCGGTGATGAAGCCCGTCGACTCGCTGACCGCGGGCGAGGTCGGCTACGTGATCACCGGCCTGAAGGACGTCTCGGAGCTGCGCGTCGGCGACACGCTCACCTCCGACCGCCACCCGGCCGCCGAGCCCGTCGCGGGCTACAAGGAGGTCAAGCCGATGGTCTTCGCCGGCCTCTTCCCGTCGGACTCCGACGCGTACCCGGAGCTGCGCGACGCCCTCGAGAAGCTGAAGCTGAACGACGCCGCGCTCTCGTACGAGCCCGAGACCTCGCAGGCGCTCGGCTTCGGCTTCCGCTGCGGCTTTCTCGGCCTCCTGCACATGGAGATCGTCCGCGAACGGCTCGAGCGCGAGTTCGACCTCGACCTGATCGTCACCGCCCCGAACGTCGCCTACCGCGTCCGTGCGCAGAACGACCTGGAGTGGACGGAGGTGCATACGCCGTCTGACATGCCGGCCGCGATCGACGAGGTCGAGGAGCCGTACATCAAGGCCTCCGTGATCGTCCCGAAGGAGTACGTCGGCGCGGTGATGGAGCTCTGCAACGACCGCCGCGCGCGCTTCGAGGGGATGGAGTACCTCGCCGAGGATCGGACGCACCTCACCTACGAGATGCCGCTCGCCGAGATCGTGCTCGACTTCTACGACTCGCTCAAGTCGCGCACCCGCGGCTACGCCAGCTTCGACTACGACTACGTCGGCTTCCGCCCGGGCACGCTCGTCCGCGTCGACATCCTCGTCGGCGGCGACCCGGTCGACGCGCTCTCGCTGATCATCCACCGCGACTTCGCCTACGACCGCGGCCGGATGCTCGTCGAGCGGCTGCGCGAGGAGATCCCGCGCCAGATGTTCGACGTTGCGATTCAGGCGGCGATCGGCTCCCGCGTGATCGCCCGCGAGACCGTCAAGGCGCGCCGCAAGGACGTGATCGCCAAGTGCTACGGCGGCGACATCAGCCGCAAGCGGAAGCTCCTCGAGAAGCAGAAGGAGGGGAAGAAGCGGATGAAGCAGGTCGGTGGCGTCGAGGTGCCGCAGGAGGCGTTCCTCGCCGTCCTCAACCTGGGGGAGTCCCCCCGGAAGTGAGCGTCCGCCACCTCTACGTCCACCTGCCGTTCTGCGCGCACCGCTGCGGCTACTGCGATTTCGTCACCGCAGTCGGGCGTAGCGGAGAGCACGGGAGCTATGTCGACGCGCTGCTCGCCGAGCTCCGGCTCGAAGGTGAGGTGCTCGCGCCCCGGCTCGAGACGATCTTCCTCGGCGGCGGGAC
>CAIYXH010000109.1 GCA_903930195.1 uncultured Actinomycetes bacterium
ATGCCCGACGTTGAGGCTGTGGAAGCAACGAGAGACAGCGTTTTGGGGAAGTTGGTGGCCCTTTCGAGCATACTGAAGGAGGAGACAGACCGCTGTGTGCTCGTTAAGTCGTATTCGGCGACGATTGCCTCGGCGGTCATCGATGGAGTCCACCTTGTCCAACGTTCGGCTCCACCCACCAACGTTTTCTTCTGGCATGACCGTAGGGCACCGCTCCCTAATAGCGACGAAGTGTTGCTTATCGACTGGGGTTTAGTGGTGTTGGATCAAAACTCCATCGAGCGCATCGGTCTCGAGATCCGTGACGCCGCTCCCGAAGAGAAGACCGCCAAGGCCGAAGAGGTCGTCTACGAGGCCGACCAGCCGTCCGGCGCGGGTGACTCGCTGCAGCTGTTCCTCGCCGACATCGGCCGCCACAAGCTGCTCACCGCCGCTCAGGAAGTCATCCTGGCGAAGGCGATCGAGCGCGGCGACCTGATCGCGAAGCGGAACATGATCGAGTCGAACCTGCGGCTCGTCGTCTCCATCGCCAAGGGCTACCGGGGTCTCGGCGTCCCGTTCCTCGACCTGATCCAGGAGGGAACGCTGGGCCTCAACCGTGCCGTCGAGAAGTTCGACTGGCGCCGTGGCTACAAGTTCTCGACCTACGCCACCTGGTGGATCCGCCAGTCGGTGCAGCGTGCGGTCGCGAACCACGCCCGCACGATTCGCGTCCCGGTGCACGTCGTCGAGCGTCAGCAGAAGCTGTCGCGCGCGGCGCGCCGCCTCGAGGTCGAGCTCGGCCGTGAGGCGACGAAGGAAGAGCTCGCGGAGGCCACCGGCCTGCCGCTCCAGCACGTCGAGGAGGCGCTCTCTGCCGCCTCCGCGTCGGTCTCGCTGAACCAGACGGTCGGCGCGGACGACGAGGGCGAGCTCGGCGATCTCTTCGCAGACCGCGAAGCCGCCGATCCGTTCGACGAGGCCGAGGAGTCGCTCCGCCGCCAGAACATCCGCAAGGCGCTCGACGCCCTTCCCGAGCGTGAGCGGCGGATCCTGGAGCTGCGCTTCGGCTTCGAGGGTGAGCCCTGGACGCTCGAGGCCATCGGCCACGAGCTCGATCTCACGCGCGAGCGCGTCCGCCAGCTCGAGGGCCAGGCCCTCTCGCGCCTCGCGGCGCTGCGTGAGCTGGCAGGCCTTGCGGCCTGACGCAGAGCTCGCCGGCCTCGCCGCCTAGCTCGCGTCCGAACTGCATTGGAGACGGCCCCGCCAGGGGCCGTCTCTCGTTGTCAGGCCAGATCCACCGCGTTTGTGAAGATTCTCGTGGTCGAGGTTAGGGAAAGGCCGTCGCGTGGGTAGGTTAACCTCATGACTGCCAAAGTGCTTTCCCTCGTCACGGCCGCGATCGTTCTCGTTCCGATCGCCGGCGCGTCCGCGGCCACCAGCGTCACGGCCCCGAAGAAGGTGACCGTCACGATGACGGATGCCAAGATCCATCTGTCCCTGATCTCCGCGCCGATCGGCTCCGTGACGTTCACGGTGACGAACACCGGCAAGCTCAGCCACAACTTCACGATCAACAGCAAGAAGACCGCGACGATCGCCCCGAAGAAGAAGGCAGTCCTGACCGTCAAGTTCACGGCGGCGAAGTCGTACACCTACAAGTCCACGCTCCCGGTCGGAAAGACGAAGGGACTCACGGGCATCTTCAAGGTCACGAAGCCGGCTGTGGTCTCGACGCCGATCGGCAACGTCACGACGGGCAAGTCGCTCTTCGCGTCGAACGGCTGCGGCGGCTGCCACACGCTGAAGTCATCGGGGGCGACCGGCACCGTCGGTCCGAACCTCGACAACGAGCAGCCGAGCTACACCCTCGTGATCGAGCGCGTCACGAGCGGCAAGCGCGTGATGCCGTCGTACAGCGGGTCGCTCTCGAAGGCGCAGATCCAGGATCTCGCCGCCTACGTCTCGACCGCGACGAAGTAACACCTTGAGCTGCCAGACCGGACGCTCGCCCGTCCGGTCTGGCACGCTCTCGACATGACCGAGCTTCGTCCCGACGCGCCCCTCACCGGGCGCGTCGTGCGTGTGGAGCCGATGGAGGAGCGCCACCGCGAGGGCCTGCGCCGGGCGGCCGCGGAGGATCCGTCGATCTTCCGCTACATGGTCTATCCCGGCGACTTCGACGTCTGGTTCGACGACGCGCTCGCGTCGGCCGACGACCCGTTCGTCGTCACGGTCGACGGCCGTGAGGTCGGCTCGACCCGGTACCTCTTCTTCGAGCCGGTGCATCTCCGCGTCGAGATCGGCTGGACGTGGCTCGCCCCGTCGGCGCACGGCACGGGCGCGAACGCCGAGACGAAGCTGCTCCTCTGCGAGCACGCGTTCGAGCAGCACGGCCTCCAGCGCGTCGAGTTCAAGACCGACCGCCGCAACGAGCGCACGCGCGCGGCGCTGCTCGGGATCGGCACCCGGTTCGAGGGGATCTTCCGCAAGCACATGCGCCTCCCGGCCGGTGACATCCGCGACTCCGCCTGGTACGCGATCGTCGACGACGACTGGCCCGCCGCGAGGGAGCAGATGCGCGCGCGGGTCGCACGCCAGGCGCCGTGAGGTGTCGCGTCGACGTCGCCCCGCTCCGCGCCGAGCCCGCGGACGACGCCGAGCAGGTGACCCAGGCACTCCTCCGCGAGCCGCTCGACCTCGAGCAGGCGGGTGAGGCATCGGGCCGCTTCGAGCGCGGAGGCCTCGCTGCGTGCGTGCGTCCCGTCTCGTAGAGCCAGGTCTGCATCGACGAGATCCCACACCGGCTCGATCGAGTCGGAGCTGCGCGCACGAGCGGCGAGCGTCATCTCGGCGAGCGTCGTGTGCCGGCCGGTTCGGAGGAGCGGTTTGTAGGCCACCACGACGAGCTCGCGGAGCCGATCGTCGAGGCCGAAGCGCTGGATCAGATAGAGCGCCTCATCCCAGCTCTCGCTCTCGATCGCATAGGTCACCGCGGCCTGGGTGCGAGCACCGGCGCGC
>CAIYXH010000110.1 GCA_903930195.1 uncultured Actinomycetes bacterium
GTCTTCACGGGCGTGATCTTCGTGGTCGTCGAGAGCGTGCTGCTCGCCTTCATCGTCCGCTACCGCCGCGGCCGCCGCGCACGCACGGCCGAGGGTCCCCAGATCCACGGCTCCTCGCGGCTCGAGGTCGCCTGGACGATCGGCCCGGTCGTGATCCTCGGCGTGATCGCCACGGTGATCTTCTTCAAGCTGCCCGGCATCGCGAACGCCCCGGCGGCGAGCGCGAGCAACCAGACGACGATCACCGTCGAAGGGCGCCAGTTCTACTGGATGTTCCACTATCCGAACGGCGCGATCTCGATGGGCACGATGGTCGCGCCGGCAGGCGAGGTCGTGCACGAGAACATCGTCTCCGCCGACGACGACGTCAACCACAGCTGGTGGGTGCCGGAGCTCGGCGGGAAGATGGACGCGATCCCCGGCCAGACGAACACCACCTGGTTCCAGGCTCCCGTCGGCAGCTACGTCGCGCGCTGCGCCGAGCTCTGCGGCATCCAGCACGCGCACATGACCGCGACCGTGAAGGTCGTGCCGCGCGCCCAGTACGAGCAGTTCATCGACACGCGCAAGGCCGAAGCGACCAGCATCGCCGTCGGCAAGGAGGAGTACGACGAGGTCTGCGCCTCCTGCCACCGGCTCGACACGAACTACGTCGGCCCCGCGCTCGGCAAGAATCCCCTGCTGCAGAGCGAGAAGGATCTCGTCACGATCCTCCGCCAGGGCACCGGCGACATGCCGGCCGTCGCGAGCGACTGGACGGACGACCAGATCACCGCCCTCGTCGCCTACACGAAGACCTTGAAGGGAACGCATGACCAGTAGCGCCCACACCGGCTCTTCGATCGCGCCGTACCGCGCCGACTGGCGCCGCGGCCGCGTCACCACCTGGCTGACGACGACCGACCACAAGCAGATCGGCCTCCTCTACATCTGGACGTCGCTCGTCTTCTTCTTCGCAGGCGGCGTGCTCGCGCTGCTGATGCGGACGCAGCTGATGGAGCCGAACGAGCACTTCCTCACGAAGAGCTCCTACAACCAGGCCGTGACGATCCACGGGACGACGATGATCTTCCTCGTCGTCGTGCCGATCCTCGCCGGGTTCGGCAACTTCCTCGTGCCGCTGATGATCGGCGCGCGCGACATGGCCTTCCCGCGCCTGAACGCGCTCTCGTACTGGCTCTACCTGTTCGGCGGCGTCGTCCTCTACGCGAGCTTCTTCTCGAAGGGCGGGGCCGCGGAGGCCGGTTGGACGTCGTACGTGCCGCTCTCGACGCTGCACGAGCCGGGGCGCGGCCAGGACCTCTGGATCCTCTCGCTGCACATCCTCTCGCTCTCGTCGTTCGCGGGAGCGGTGAACTTCGTCGTGACGATCACGAACATGCGCGCCCGCGGGATGACCTGGACGCGGATCCCGCTCTTCGTCTGGTCGATGCTCACCTACGGCTGGCTGCTCGTGCTCGTGCTGCCGACGCTCTCGGCGGGCCTGACGATGGTGCTGCTCGACCGGCAGGCCGGCACCCACTTCTTCGACCCGGCCCACGGTGGCGCGCCGCTCCTCTACCAGCATGTCTTCTGGTTCTTCGGGCACCCCGAGGTCTACATCATGATCCTGCCGCCGATGGGGATCATCTCCGAGGTGATCCCGGTGTTCGCCCGCAAGCCGATCTTCGGCTACAAGGCGGTCGCGTTCTCCACGGTGACGATCGCGTTCCTCTCGCTGCTCGTCTGGGCCCACCACATGTTCGCGGTAGGGATGCCGGTCGGCCTCGACTCGTTCTTCATGATCACCTCGCTCGTGATCGCCGTCCCCACGGGCGTGAAGATCTTCAACTGGCTCGCGACGCTCTGGCGCGGGAACATCTCGTTCGACACGCCGATGCTCTGGGCGATCGCCTTCATCGCCGTGTTCACGGTCGGCGGGCTCTCGGGCATCTTCCTGGCCGCGTTCCCGATCGACTGGCAGCTCACCGACACCTACTTCGTCGTCGCCCACCTCCACTACGTCCTCTTCGGCGGCTCGATCTTCGCGATCTTCGCCGGGCTCTACTACTGGTGGCCGAAGTTCTTCGGCAAGCGGCTCGACGAGAATCTCGGGCGCATCCACTTCTGGACGGTCTTCGTCGGCTTCAACGTGACCTTCTTCCCGATGCACATGCTCGGGCTGCTCGGGATGCCGCGGCGGGTCTACACGTACAATTCAGGTGGTCTCTGGGAGACCTACAACATGATTTCGTCCATCGGCTCATACGTGATGGCCGCCGGAATGCTCGTGTTCGTCGCCAATGTGGTCAAGACGGCGCGCTCAGGCCGGCGCGCGGACAACGATCCGTGGCTCGCGGACACGCTGGAGTGGTACACCACCTCGCCGCCGCCGCCATGGAACTTCGACCGCGTCCCGTACGTGTCGAGCGCCCGTCCCCTGCGCGATGTCCGCCGCCGTCTCGCCGACGAGGTCCGGCGATGATCGTGCTCCGTCGTGAGACCGATGCTGCGGCGACCGGTGACTGGGGCCGCTTCGTCGCGGTCGGCGCGGTCGGCGGCACGGCGCTCGCCGTGATCTCGGGCGCAGCAGGCTGGGACACGGCGCATCGGATCCTCGCCGGCGTCGCGCTGCCGCCGCTCCTCGGCCTCGCGCTGATCGCGTGGATCTCGGCCCGGCAGCTGCTCGTGCCCTCGGTCGCCGCGCTCGTCCTCTTCGATCTCGCCGCGCTCTTCACGGGCGGCCGCGACCTGCACATCGCGCTCGCAGCCGGCGCCTTCGCCAGCTCGGCCTGGGCGGCAGCGCTCGCCTTCCGGCCCGGCGAGGCGAGCTCCAACGGGAGCATGCGCGACTACGTGACCCTGACGAAGCCGCGTGTGATGTCGCTGCTCCTGCTCACGGGCGGCGCGGCGATCTTCGTCGGCGCCTCGGGCGTCCCGCACTGGGACGTCTTCGTCGCCACGCTCGTCGGCCTTGCGCTCGCCTGCGGCGGCGCCGGCACCTTCAACCACTACCTCGACCGCGACATCGACCAGCTGATGGGCGAACGCACGGCGGGCCGCCCCGTGGCCTCGGGCCGCGTCGCGCCGGCGCGCGCGCTCGAGTTCGGGATCGCGCTCTCGGCGCTCTCGTTCGTGCTGCTCGACAGCCTGGTCAACCTCCCGACCGCCGCGCTGGCGTTGGCCGGCAACCTCTTCTACGTCTTCGTCTACACCCGCTGGCTCAAGCGGACGACCACGCAGAACATCGTGATCGGCGGCGCCGCCGGGGCCGTGCCGCCGCTCGTCGGCTTCGCCTCGGCCTCCGGCCACCTCGGCTGGGCCGCGCTCGTGATGTTCGGGATCGTCTTCCTCTGGACGCCGCCGCACTTCTGGGCGCTCGCGCTGATGATCAAGGAGCACTACGCGAACGCCGACGTGCCGATGCTGCCGAACGTCCGCGGCGACCGCGAGACCGCCCGGCAGATCTTCTGGTACACGATCGTGCTCGTCGCAGCGACGCTCCTGCCGGTCGCGTTCGGCGTCTTCGGTCTCGCCTTCGGCGTCGCCGCGCTGCTGCTCGGGGCGCTCTTCACCCTCTACGCGGTGCAGCTGTGGAAGGAAACGACGCGCCCGCGCGCGGTCAAGCTCTTCCACTTCTCGATGATCTACCTCGCCTTGCTTTTCCTGGCGATGGCGATCGATCCGTTCATTTA
>CAIYXH010000111.1 GCA_903930195.1 uncultured Actinomycetes bacterium
GTGCTGATCGGCTTCCTCAACCCGCTCGGCGATCCCGCCGGGATCGAGGCGCTCGCGGGCAAGGGCGTCGTCGCCTTCGCGATGGAGTCGATCCCGCGCACGACGCGTGCCCAGTCGATGGACGCGCTCTCCTCGCAGGCCACGGTGGGCGGCTACCAGGCCGTCCTGCTTGCCGCGACCAAGCTTCCCCGCTTCCTGCCGATGCTCACGACTGCCGCCGGCACGATCGCGCCGGCTCGCGCCCTCGTCCTCGGCGCCGTCGTCTCCGGCTTCGACGTCCGCCCCGCCGTGCGCGAGCAGGTCCAGTCGCTCGGTGCCACGTTCCTCGATCTCGGCGTCGTCGGCGAGGAGACCGAGGGCGGCTATGCCCGCGAGCTCTCCGCCGAGGAGCAGGCGCAGCAGCAGGCCGCGCTCGCCGAGCGGATTCCCGACTTCGACCTGATCATCACCACCGCAGCCATCCCGGGCCGTCCGGCGCCACGGCTGATCCCGGCCTCGGCCGTCGAGAAGATGCGCCCTGGCTCCGTGATCGTCGACCTGGCCGCCGAGACCGGTGGCAACTGCGAGCTGACGAAGCCCGGCGAGACGATCGACGTGAACGGCGTCACGATCATCGGCACGCTCAACCTGCCGAGCACGATGCCGACGCACGCGAGCCAGCTCTACGCCCGGAACGTGCAGGCGCTGCTCGAGCACCTCGCGCCCGAGGGCGAGCTCACGCTCGACTGGGACGACGAGATCACGGCCGGTGCCTGCGTGACCCGAAAGGAGACTGCGTGAGCCATTACGCCCAGGTGGTCGTGGAGCTCACGATCCTCGCCCTCGCGATCTTCCTCGGCATCGAGGTCATCTCGAAGGTGCCGACGCTGCTTCACACCCCGCTCATGTCCGGCACGAACGCGATCCACGGGATCGTGATCGTCGGCGCGATGCTGGTCGCCGGCATCGGCGATCCCGACCTGCTCACGGGCTGGATCGGGTTCATTGCGATGATCCTCGCCGCGGCGAACGTCGTCGGCGGCTTCGTCGTGACCGACCGGATGCTCGAGATGTTCAAACGGCGCGAGCCGCCGCGTGAGAAGAAGGACGGCAACGGGTGAGCAACACCACCACGAACCTCTTCTACCTCGTCACGATCATCTGCTTCATCCTCGCGCTTCGTGATCTCTCGAAGCCGGCGAAGGCGCGGCGGGGCAACTGGATCGGTGCCTTCGGCATGGCCGTCGCGATCGTCGTGACGCTGCTCCACAAGGACATGCACATCGGCTGGCGGATTCCCGTCGGCGCAGCGATCGGCGCCGCGCTCGGTGCGGTCGGCGCGCGCCGCGTGAAGATGACCGCGATGCCCCAGATGGTGGCGCTCTTCAACGGCGTCGGCGGCGGCGCGGCAGCGCTCGTCTCGCTCGCCGAGTTCCACAACCTCACCCCGCTCCCCGGCCACCTCCACGGCGACGTCTCGGTCTCGATCGCGCTCTCGGCGCTGATCGGCTCGGTCTCGTTTGCCGGCTCGATGATCGCGTTCGCGAAGCTCCAGGAGCTGATCGGCGGACGCCCGATCACCTATCCCGGCCAGCAGTTCGGCAACCTGATCCTCGCTGCGGCGATCATCGCCGCGGGCGTCGCGATCACGGTCGGCGCCGAGCAGCAGTGGATCGTCGTCGCGCTGATCGTGGGCGCGCTCATCTTCGGCGTCCTGTTCGTCCTGCCGATCGGCGGCGCCGACATGCCGGTCGTGATCTCGCTGCTGAACGCCTTCACCGGCCTCGCCGCATCGGCGACCGGCTTCGAGCTCGACTCGAACGTCCTGATCGTCAGCGGCGCGATCGTCGGAGCCTCCGGCACGCTGCTCACGCTGATGATGGGCAAGGCCATGAACCGCTCCATCGGCAACGTCCTCTTCGGCGCGTTCGGCTCCGTGCAGGCGAGCGGCGGCGCCGCTGCGGTCGAGGGAACGGTGCGCTCGGTCACCGCGGAGGACGTCTCGATCATGCTCTCGTACGCGAGCAAGGTCGTCGTCGTCCCGGGCTACGGCCTCGCGGTCGCGCAGGCACAGCACGCGGTGCGCGAGCTGGCGGACGAGCTCGAGAAGAAGGGCGTCGACGTCGAGTACGCGATCCATCCCGTCGCCGGCCGCATGCCGGGCCACATGAACGTGCTCCTGGCCGAGGCGAACGTGCCGTATCCGGCGCTCAAGGAGATGGACGAGATCAACCCCGAGTTCCCGCAGACCGACGTGGTGCTCGTGATCGGCGCGAACGACGTCGTGAATCCGGCGGCGCGCAGCGATCCCGGCAGCCCGATCTACGGCATGCCGATCCTGAACGTCGACCAGGCGCACCAGGTCGTCGTGATGAAGCGCTCGATGGCCACCGGCTTCGCGGGCATCGACAACCCGCTCTTCGTCGACCCGAAGACCGCAATGCTCTTCGGCGACGCGAAGGACTCCGTCCTCAAGCTCGTCACGGGCGTCAAGGCTCTGTGACGCGCGTCCCCGTCTTCGGGGCGCGCGACGTCGAGCAGACGGTCTCCCCCGCGCGCGCCGTCGAGGCGGTGCGGGACGCGTTCGTCGCGCATCACCGCGGCGAGTGGCAGATGCCGTCGAAGGTCTACGTCACGAACTATCCCGCGGGCGACTTCCGCGCGATGCCGGCGCTCGGCGGTGGGCACGCGCTGCTGAAGTGGGTCAACTCGTTCCCGGGGAATCCCGCGCACGGGCGCCCGACGGTCGCAGGCGCGGTGCTCCTCTCGAATGCGGACACGGGCGAGCTCGAGGCGATCCTCGACGCCGGTGCCGTCACGGCGCTGCGCACGGGCGCCGCGGCCGTGCTGGCGGCCGACACGCTCGGGTCGTCGGTCGCGGAGACGGCGTCGGTGGTCGGCGCAGGTGTCAACGGCCTCGCCGCGATCCGGACGTTCGCGGCACTCGGGCGCGAGGTGCTCGTGTGGGATCGCGACGCGGGCCGAGCCTCGGCCGCTGCGGCGGAGGTCGACGGGCGCGTCGCCACGTCCGTCGAGGAGGCGCTCGGCGCCGATCTCGTCGTGACCGTCACCCCCGGCCACGACGTGCTCTTTCCCGACGGGTCGCTTCGGGCGGGCCAGCACGTGAGCCTGATGGGCGCAGACGGCCCTGGGAAGGCCGAGATCGCCGTCGCAGAGCTCGCCCGGACGCAGATCTTCTGCGACGACTGGGAGCAGGCCTCGCACGGCGGAGAGCTCGCAGCCGCCGTAGAGGCGGGTGTGGTCACGAAGCCGCAGGTCGGGCTCCTGGGCGCCGTGCTCGCCGGCGACGCGCCGGGCCGCGCGAGCGACGACCAGATCACCTCGTTCGACTCGACCGGCCTCGCGATCCAGGATCTCGCAATCGCCATCGCCTGTATCGCCGATGGCGTGCCCAGCGGGCTCCCGACCGTCGACCTCGGCTAGCCGTCAGCGGCGCAGACCGGACAGGTCTTCAGACCTGTCCCTACGGCAAGAGGGACTGTCCCCGAAGGGGCCTGTCCCGACCGACACCCACAGACGGGTCAGACCAGAGGTCAGACCCTGGTCGCGTTGAACCGGGACGGATCGAAGAGCGCGAGGTCGGACGGGCTCTCGCCCGCGAGCGCGCGGGCGACGAGGTCGCCGCAGGCGAAGCCGAGGACGTTGCCGTGGCCCGAGTAGCCGCCGGCGACCCAGACGCGGTCGCGGCCGGGGACGGGTCCCGCCAGCGGGACGAGGTCCGGCGTCTCGGCCCACGCCCCCGACCAGCGCGCCTCGATCGGCGGCAGCTCGCCGACGAGCTGGACGACCAGCCGCTCGAGGTCGGCCTGCACCGCATCGGTGATCTCGTCGGCGGTCGTCTGCTCGGCGGTGCTGTGGCGGTCACGGCAGCCGCCGAGGATCAGGCGCCGGTCGGGCGTCTGCTGCCAGTAGTCGAAGCCGCCGCGCGCGTAGTGCGGCTCGGGAAAGAGCAGCTCTGCGAGCGGAGCCGTCGCGAGCACCTGGCCGCGCGCCGGGACAGCTGCTGCTGCCAGCTCGGGCAACAGAGCGCCGGTCGACCCGTCGCGGCGACGACAATCGCGTCGGCATCGAGCTCCTCGAGCCGCTCCGGATCGACGTAGCGCCCCTCGGCGATCTCGACCCCTGCCGCGGCCGCATGGCCGGCGAGCCGTCGCACCCAACGCGCCGGCTGGAGCGATCCCTCGTGGGCGTGACGGATTGCGCCGGAGTAGAGCCGATCGAGCCCGCGGGGGAGCGCGTCGACCCAGGACGCCTCGAATCCGTCCTCACGGAGCGCTGTGAGCTCCTGTACGAGCGCCTCACGCTCTTCGGAGCCGACGGCAAGCCGGAGGCTGCCGACGGCGCGGAACGCGTCTCCGGCCAGCTGAGCCATGCGGGCGAGCGTCTCCTCGGAGAGCGCCCATAGCCGCCGCGCCTGCTCCGGTCCGAGCTGCTCCCGTGCCACGTCGTAGGGCATCGCCCCGCCACGGAGCGCGAAGCCGCCGTTCCGGCCGCTCGCGCCGCCGGCGACCTCGCGGGCCTCGTAGACGCGGACCCGCAGTCCACGTCCAGCCATAGAGAGCGCACAGGAGAGCCCGGTGACACCGCCGCCGACCACCGCGACGTCCACGTGCGCAGCGGACACCGCGAACGGCGGCAGGTCGCGCGGCTCGGCGAGCCAGGCTGAAATTGTCTGCACGAGCGCGATCCTACGGTCGATCGATCACCTCCTCACCTGGCCCGCACGGACGTCCGCCTGCCCCGTGAGCTCGAGCTCGGTCAGGGCCGCGGCGACCGCCGCCGCGGCGAGCCCCGTAGCCGCAGCGATCTCGTCAGCCGTCCCGGCTCCCCTGTCGATCGCGGCCAGCACCGCGGCCGCAGTCGAACCCGCTGGAGGCTCGTCGCCGGCGGTCGGCGCACGGTCGACGCCCAACGCGTCGAGGAGATCGTCGGCGCAGGTCACCGGCGTCGCGCCGAGACGGAGGAGCGCGTTGGTGCCGCTGCTCAGCGCAGAGGTGATCTCGCCGGGGACGGCGAGGACGTCGCGACCCTCGTCGAGGGCGAAGTCGGCGGTGATGAGGGCGCCGCTCCGCTCCCGCGCCTCGACGACGAGCGTCGCCTCGGCCAGGCCGGAGATGATCCGATTGCGCGCCGGGAAGCGCCACGGGGCCGGTGTAA
>CAIYXH010000112.1 GCA_903930195.1 uncultured Actinomycetes bacterium
CGATCGCAACGTCGACGCCGAGTCCGTCCGTGAGCTCCATCACGCGCGCGACGGCGTCCTCGTGGCTGTTGTTGATGGTGACATCCGCGCCGAACTCGCGTGCCTTCTCGAGCCGTGCGTCGGCGAGATCGATCGCGATGATCTTGCCGGGGGTGTGCAGCTGCGAGGTCATGATCGCGGCGAGGCCGATCGGGCCCGCGCCGACGATCGCGATGGTGTCGCCGGGCTCGACACGTCCGTTGAGAACGCCGACCTCGTACGCGGTCGGGAGGATGTCGGCAAGGAAGAGCACGTCCTCGTCCGAGAGCCCCTCGGGCACCTTGTAGACGGACGTGTCGGCAAACGGCACTCGGGCGAGCTCCGCCTGGAGCCCGTCGATCCGGTAGCCGAAGATCCAGCCTCCGCCGCCGGTGCACTGGCCGTAGCGGGCCTCCTTGCAGAAGCGGCAGCGGCCGCACGACGTGATGCACGAGACGAGCACCCGGTCGCCGGGGGCGATCGTCGTGACGCCGGCTCCGACCTCGACGACGACGCCGACGGCCTCGTGGCCGAGGATCGTGCCGGGCTTCACCTCGGGCAGGTCGCCCTTGAGAATGTGCAGGTCGGTGCCGCAGATCGTCGAGGACGTGATCCGGACGATGGCGTCCGTCGGGTCGACGAGCTTCGGGTCGGGGCACCGAGTCCCAGCTCCGCTGGCCTGGGCCGTGGTAGACGAGCGCTTTCATGATGTCGACCTCCGTTGGGGTGTAACGAGTCTCCGGCGGCCGGGGCGTCCTCGCCTCGGCGCCCGCACCGACTCGAGCTGCGGACTTTCCGCAGCAACGCTGCGGCACAGAGACGACGCCCACGAGCACGACGGGACGCAGGCTGACTGGGTGCTGCCCGTGAGGGGTGGCCGCAAGCCCCGAGGAGGGCCAGATGAGCAAGATCGTGGTTGGAGTGGACGGCTCACGCGGCTCGAAGCGCGCACTCGAGTTTGCGATCGACATCGCGCGCTCGAGCGGAGACGAGGTCGAAGCCGTCAACGCCTGGCACATCCCGCCGCTTGCGCTCGAAGGTGCGATGGGCGGTGTGGTCGTCGATCCCGACGAGTTCAAGAAGAGCGCGGCCGCAACGCTCGAGAAGACCGTGAGCGCAGCCGTCGCCGAGCACCCCGAGGTGACGCTGACCTCCGCGCTCAGTCACGGGCAGGCGGCCCAGGTGCTCTGCGAGGCGGCCGACGGCGCGAAGCTCCTCGTGGTCGGCTCCCGCGGCCTCGGCGGCTTCACCGGGCTCTTGCTCGGGTCGGTCAGCCAGCAGTGCGCCGAGCACGCACGCTGCCCCGTCGTGATCATCCCGAAGCAGGAGCAGGACAACGCCGATGGGTGAGTCCCGAATTGCGCGGGACGCACGTTCTCGTCTGCTAAAAGAGCAACAGACCTTGTCGCTGCGTTCCTGAACGCCGCTCGAGCACAACGCCAGGTGGACGTACGTGCGCGCATGACCCAGACGGGGGACGTCGAGTTCGACTCAGAGTCGCGCGACCGCATCCGCCGGCTGTTCGAGACAGGCATCGCGCTCAGCGCGGAGCTCTCCCTCGACGCGCTGCTGCGACGGGTGGTAGAGACCGCTGTCGAGCTGACCGGTGCGACCTACGGCGCGCTCGGCGTGATCGACCGGCTCGGCACCGGGCTCGAACAGTTCATCACGATCGGCGTCGACGACCGCACGAAGAGCGCAATCGGCGACTTGCCGCACGGGCGCGGGATCCTCGGCGTCCTGATCCGCGACCGCGACCCCCTGCGCCTGCACGACCTCGGCGCCGATGCGCGCTCGGTGGGCTTTCCGCCAGGCCATCCACCGATGCGGTCGTTCCTCGGGGTGCCGATCGCGCTGCGCGGCAATGCCTACGGCAATCTCTACCTCACGGAAAAGGCCAACGGCGACTTCACGGACGACGATCAGGAGCTCGTCCGTCTGCTTGCCGCCCAGGCCGCCGCCGCGATCGAGAACGCACGGCTGTACGAGTCCGCGCGGCAGTGGTCGCGACAGCTCGAGCTCCTGAACGAGGTCTCCGAGGCGCTCGCGACCGAGACCGACCTCTCGAAGCTTCTCGACCTCGCGGCGCTGCGGCTCCGTGAGCTGCTCGACGCGCGCATCGTCCTGATCGAGCTCCCGACCGCAGATGGGCTCGGGCTGGAGGTCAGGTCGGCGTCGGGCGAGAATGCCTCTGCCTTGATCGGCCTGCGTCTCGATCGGGCGCACTCGAAGGCCGGCAAGACGCTCGAGCGGCAGCGTCCCGAACGGATCGACGCGCTGATCGACGACCCGGAGGTCGATCAGACCGCTCCACGGCTCGTCGATGCCACGGCCGCCCTCTACGTGCCGCTGACCGTCCGCAGCCGAGCGGTCGGTGTGATCGCGGTGTACGACAAGCAGGGCTCAGATCATCGTTTCTCGGATACGGACATGCGGGTCGCCTCGGCGTTCGCGAACCGGGCGGCGATCGCGATCGAGCTCTCCGAGCTGGTAGGACGCGAGGCCGTGCGCGCGTTGATCGAAGGGCAGGAGACCGAGCGCAAGCGCGTCGCGCGCGAGCTCCACGACGAGACCGGCCAGGCGCTCACCTCGATCTTGCTCGGGCTGAAAGGGCTCGAGAAGCAGGTCGGCGAGGAGCCGATCGCCCAGATCCGCGAGCTCGTGAGCAACGCCCTCGACGACGTGCGGCGGCTCGCCGCCGAGCTGCGACCGTCCGTGCTGGATGACTTCGGGCTGGCGCCGGCCCTCGACCGGCTCGCGGCCACGGTTGCCGAGCGTTCCGGCATGGAGATCCACGTCAATGTCCGCGACGTCGACGACATCTCCCCCGACTACGCGACGGCCCTCTACCGGATCGTCCAGGAGTCGCTGACGAACATCGTCAAGCACGCCGGGGCACGCACGGTCAGCCTCGTCGTTGCCGGCGGCGAGCGGGCTGTCCGCGTGGTCGTGGAGGACGACGGCACAGGGTTCGATCCGGCCTCGGTTCGCGACGGGGCTCTGGGCCTCCTCGGCATGCGCGAACGCGTCCTCCTGCTCGGCGGCCGCTTCGAGGTGCAGTCGTCCACCGGCGCCGGGACGAGCGTCGTCGTCGAGCTGCCGCTCCTCGCGAACGCGTAGGAAGCCGCAGTGTTTGCGCGGCCGAACCGGCATCGACTGCCGGCGGACGGGCGCACACTGGGGCGATGCGGTGTCCGCTCACGCTCCACATCTGCGACGACCACGAGCTCGTGCGCGACGGCATTCGCCGGGTGCTGGAAGGCGAGCTCGACCTCGTCGTGACCAATTCGTCCGCAAGCGCCGATGCCGAGCTTGTCGCGCTGCGCGAAGCCGCGCCCGACGTGTTGCTCCTCGACATCGCGATGGCGGGACGCAGCGGCATCGACGCCCTCCCCGAGATCCTCGAGACCGCGCCCAGCACGAAGGTGCTGATGCTCTCGATGCAGGACGATCCCGCGTATGTCCGGAAGGCATTCGCCTGCGGCGCCATGGGGTACGTCCTCAAGGAGGCGGCCGGCGCAGAGCTCGTCGACGCGATCCACGAGGTCGCCGAAGGGCGGCGCTACCTCCACCCCGTCCTCGGCGCACGGATGGCGACGTCGCTCGTGCCGTTGCGTGCAAATGACGAGCTGTCGGAGCGAGAGCTCCAGGTGCTGCGCCTCCTCGCGCTCGGGTACACGAATCAGGAGATCGCGGACAACCTGATCATCTCGGTCCGGACCGCCGAGACACATCGCGCGCGGATGATGCAGAAGCTGGGCCTGCGCACGCGGGCCGAGATCGTCCGCTACGCGCTCGAGACCGGCGAGCTGGATCCCGGCCGCACGCACCCGCTCCCGCACTGACCGACATCCGACCGGCGACACTCTGGTCATGAGCTTCGGCGTCCTCGTCATCCTCGTGCTGGCCGGCCTCGCCGGGCCGCTCATCTCGGCGGGCTCCCCGGTGCTCGTCCCCGTCCCCGTCGGCGAGCTGGCCGCGGGCCTCGTGCTCGGCGAGACTGGCTTCGGCTGGCTCCGTCCCGACGAGCCGACCACAGCGTTCCTGGCAGATGTCGGCTTCGCGATGCTGATGTTCACCGCCGGGATGCACGTGCCGCTCCGGCGGCCGGAGATCGCGCCTCGTCTGCGTCGAGGTGCAGTCGCCGCCACGATCGCCGGGGCGGTGGCGATCCCGGCGGGGTGGGCAGCCGCTTCGCTCACTCACGTACCCCACCCCGCGATCTACGCCGTCGTGCTCGCCGGCGGCTCGGCAGCCGTGCTCATCCCGAGCCTGGACGAGGTCGGGCTCCTCGCGAGCACCGACGCGCTGACCGTCGCCGCGCAGGTCGCCGTAGCCGATGTCGCAGCGATCGTCTCCGTTCCCCTCGTGCTTCACCCCGGCAATGCGCTGCACGCGGCGCTCGGGGTGGTCGCCGTCGCAGCGCTCGCAGTCGTGCTGCTCGTGGCATTGCGTCGCGTTCGAGGGGCCGCGTGGGCGCGGCACCTTCAACTCCTGTCGAAGCGCCGCGATTGGGCCCTCGACCTGCGCCTTTCGCTCGCCGTCCTCTTCGGGCTCGCCTGGCTCGCGGACCGGACGGGCGCGAGCACACTGATCGCGGGCTTCGCCGTCGGCCTCGTCGTCGCCGCCATCGGTGGGCCCAAACGACTCTCGCGGCAAGTCGTCGGCGTCGCCCAGGGGTTCTTCGTGCCGCTGTTCTTCGTCGTGCTCGGCGCACGCATCGACCTGCGTGCGTTCGCGCGCCACGGCGACCTCGTCGTGCTTGCCTTGGCCCTCGTGGTGCTGGATCTCGCCGTCCGCCTACCGGCCGCCCTCGCGACCCGCCAACCCGTTGCGGCCGCCCTCGCAGCAACGGCGCAGCTCGGCGTTCCTGCTGCCGTCGTGTCGCTCGGGCTGCAGCAGCATCTCGTGACGCCGGGCGCGGGCGCCGCGATCATGGTCGCCGCCGTGGCGAGCATCGGCACGAGCACGTTCGGCGTGGCGCTTCTCGCCCGGGCGGGCCCGCGCCCGCCCGGCTGAGCCCGGCCTCAGAGGCTCGCGTCGAGCGTGTCCGCAGCTCGGGGGTGGGAGACGCCCGCTGCCGCGTAGGCATCGTCCTCGTCGAGCGTCTCGTGCTCCATCAGCGCGGCCGCGAGCGAGTCGAGCTTTGTCCGGTTCTCGGCGAGCAGAGCGAGGACCTGCTTGTGGGACTCCTCGACGATCCGGCGTACCTCCTCGTCGACCCGCTCCTGGGTGCGGGCCGACACCTCGGAGGCGCCGGGCAGGAACG
>CAIYXH010000113.1 GCA_903930195.1 uncultured Actinomycetes bacterium
CGAGATGCTCGAGCTCGACCACGGGGTCGTCGGCCTCGCGTTCAACCTCGAAGAGGACAACGTCGGCGTCGCGCTCTTCGGCGAATGGGACAAGATCAAGGAAGGCGATCCCGTGCGCCGCACCGGCCAGGTCGCGTCGGTCCCGGTCGGCGAGGGCCTGCTCGGCCGCGTCGTCGATCCGCTCGGCAACCCCCTCGACGGCCAGGGCCCGATCGTCTCCAGCGAGCGCCGCCCGCTCGAGTTCAAGGCGCCGGGCGTCATCCAGCGCCAGCCGGTGAAGGAGCCGCTCCAGACGGGCATCAAGGCGATCGACTCGATGACGAACGTCGGCCGTGGCCAGCGCGAGCTGATCATCGGCGACCGTTCGACGGGCAAGACCGCGATCGCCATCGACACGATCCTGAACCAGCACGACCAGGACGTGAAGTGCATCTACGTCGCGATCGGCCAGAAGGCCTCGACCGTCGCGCAGGTGTACGAGCGCCTCCGCGAGGCGGGCGCGATGTCGTACACGACGATCGTGACCGCGCCGGCCTCCGAGGCCGCGCCGATCAAGTGGATGGCCCCGTTCGCCGGTGCCGCCATGGGCGAGTACTTCCTCTACAAGGGCGAGCACGCCCTCGTCATCTACGACGACCTCACCAAGCAGGCCGACGCGTATCGCCAGCTCTCGCTGCTGCTGCGTCGGCCGCCGGGCCGCGAGGCGTTCCCGGGCGACGTCTTCTACTTGCACTCCCGCCTGCTCGAGCGCGCCTGCAAGCTCTCGGCCGAGCTCGGCGGCGGGTCGCTGACCGCGCTCCCGATCATCGAGACGCAGGCCGGTGACGTCTCCGCCTATATCCCGACGAACGTGATCTCGATCACCGACGGGCAGATCTTCCTGCAGTCCGACCTGTTTTTCTCCGGCGTCCGCCCGGCCGTCAACGTCGGCATCTCGGTGTCGCGCGTCGGCTCGTCGGCACAGACGAAGGCGATGAAGAAGGTCGCCGGGCGCCTGCGCCTCGACCTGGCGCAGTTCCGCGAGCTCGAGGCCTTCGCGCAGTTCGGCTCGGAGCTCGATGCCTCGACGCAGCTGGCCCTGAACCGCGGGGCGAAGATGGTCGCCACGCTCAACCAGCCGCAGTACGCCCCGTGGCCGATGGAGGAGCAGGTCACCGCGCTCTACGCCGGCGTCAACGGCTACCTCGACGACATCCCGACGGATGCGGTCGTCCGCTTCCAGGAGGAGCTCCGCCAGAACCTGCGGACCGAGGGCGACGTCCTGAAGGCGATCCGCGAGACGAAGGACCTGAGCGACGACACGACCGCCAAGCTCAACGCGGCGATCGAGAAGTTCAAGGGCATGTTCAACGTCGAGTCCGCGGCCTAGGAGACCGGCGCGTGGCCTCGACCCAGGACCTGAAGCGGCGCGTCCGCTCGATCTCGAACACGCGCAAGCTGACGCGCGCGATGGAGCTCGTCGCCTCGGCGCGGCTCCGGCGCGCGCAGCAGCGCATCGAGTCGATGCGGCCGTACGCCGACCGGATGCTCGAGCTGATGGCGGGGACCGCGCAGGCGGCCGGTGCCGTCAAGCTGCCGCTCCTCGACCGGCGCGAGAGCATCAAGACGATCGCGATCGTCCCGGTGACGGGCGACCGCGGTCTCGCCGGTGCGTTCAACGCCCAGGTGCTGCGTCGTGCGTTCGCGCTCCAGCGTGAGGCAGAGGCGGAGGGCAAGACCGTCCGCTTCTTCACCTCGGGCAAGAAGGCCCAGTCGACGGTGCGCTTCCGCGGCTTCGACCTGGCCGGCTCCTGGACCGGGTTCAGCGACCGGCCGGCCTACAGCGATGCCCAGGCGATCGCGCATGCCGTCGCCGAGGCGTACGTGAACGGCGAGGTCGACCAGGTCGTCCTCGTCTACAACGCGTTCGTCTCGCCGCTCGTGCAGACGGTGACGGTCGGCGAGGTGCTGCCGATCCCGACCGAGGTGCTCGAGGCGCAGACGAAGGAGGACGAGGAGGTCCATAGCGGGCCTGTCGACTTCTTCTTCGAGCCGGAGCCGCGGGAGATCCTCGAGCGGCTGCTGCCGGTCTACGTCGAGACGCTGCTCTACCGGGCGCTGCTCGAGTCCGCCGCGTCCGAGCAGGGCGCCCGGATGACCGCGATGCGGAACGCCTCCAAGGCCTCCGGTGAGCTGATCGACACGCTCACGCTCGCGATGAACCGTGCCCGTCAGGCCGAGATCACCCAGGAGATCCTGGAAGTGGTTTCGGGTGCTGACGCCTTGACGCAGTAGCCGTCTTTGCAGGGGTTTCGCGGTGTTTGCGCCGTCACCGGCGCAAATTGCGACATTCGCCTATACTGCCGCGGCATGCCGGTCCCGGCACAGGTTCAGGAGGGGGCCCGCCGATGACGGCGGTTCCCGCTCAGGCTCCGGCGGCATACGTCAGCAGGAGTGCGCGCCAGCTTTTCTGGGAGCGCTTCCGTGAGGACAAGGCCGCCCTGCTCGGGCTCGCCGTGCTCGGGCTGATGGTCGTGATCGCCACGGTCGGTGCACCGCTCGTCGCGAAGATCGTCGGCCATCCGGTCGGCACGGCCTATCCGGCGACCGAGCTCGACGAGTTCGGGATCCCGAGGGGCATCACCGGCAAGTTCTGGTTCGGCGCCGACGCCCACGGCCGCGACCTGCTCGTCCGCACGCTCTACGGCGCGCGCACCTCGCTGATCGTCGGCCTGGCGGCCACGGGCATCGCCGTCACGATCGGGATGATCGTCGGTCTGCTCGCCGGGTTCTACGGCGGCTGGGTCGACACGGGGCTCTCGCGCATCGGTGACGTGATGCTGTCGCTGCCGCAGCTCTTGATCGCCGTCGGCATCGTCGCCTCGTGCAGCCTCCAGGGCTGCATCGGCGGGATCATCCAGCCGGGGATGCGCGTGGTGATCGGCGTGATCGCGCTCTTCACCTGGCCGTACATCGCCCGCGTGGTGCGCAGCTTCACGCTCGCGGTCAAGGAGCGGGAGTTCGTCGAGGCAAGCCGCTCGCTGGGCGCCACCGACCGGCGGATCATCATCTCCGAGGTGATGCCGAACCTGATCGGGCCGATCATCGTCTTCACGACGCTCGTGATCCCGCAGAACATCCTCTTCGAAGCGTCGCTCTCCTACCTCGGAGTCGGCGAGTCACCCTCGGTTGCGTCGTGGGGTGGACTGCTGAACGATGCGACGCAGAACGGGAATTACCAGACCGCCTGGTGGCTCATGGTCTTTCCAGGGCTCTTTCTGGTGATGACGACGCTGGCGTTCAATCTCGTGGGGGATGGCCTCCGCGATGCACTCGATGTACGGACGGATCATTAGCCAGTGCGGGTCGTGGCATTTGGATACATACTGTCTCGCTTCATTGCAAACTCCGCACTTTCCGGTGCGGCAAGGAGGGAATATCAACCGTGAAAAGACACCGTAAGCTTGGTGTGGCGGTCGGGCTTGCAGTGGCCCTGACCGTGGTCATGGCGGTCGCCGCTTCGGCGTCGACGCACCAGACCTCGTCGGTCAAGGCCGGGGGCACGCTGAACGTCGGCTGGGAGGCGTCGTTCGGCTTCACCGACAACTTCGATCCGACAGGCGAGTACCTCGGTGACGCCTGGGGCATCTACTCGAACCTGCTCCTGCGCACCCTGGTCGGGTACAACCACGTCGCGAACGGCCCGGGCAACGTGCTCGTGCCGGATATCGCCACGACCGTTCCGAAGCCGACCGACGGCGGCCTCACGTACACGTATCACCTCAAGTCGGGCATCAAGTTCAGCCCGCCGGTGAATCGTGCCGTGACCTCGGCCGACATCAAGTACGCGCTCGACCGCCTTGCCAATCCGAAGGATGGCGGCGAGTACGGCTTCTACTACGCCGGAATCAAGGGCTGGGCCGCAGTCGCTGCCGGCAAGGCGAAGACGATCTCCGGTGTCTCGACGCCGAATGCCTCCACGATCGTCATCCACCTGACGAAGCCGAACGGTGGCTTCAACTACGCGATGGCGATGCCGGCCACGAGCCCGATGCCGGTCGAGGTCGCGAAGTGCTTCGAGGGCAAGCCGGGCGCCTACAGCGCCGACCTCGTCTCGACGGCGGGCTACATGATCGCCGGCATGGACAAGGTCGACGACTCGTCGTGCGCGGCGTTGAAGCCGGCTTCCGGCTTCAACCCGAAGACGAACCTGGATCTCGTTCGCAATCCGAACTACGACCAGGCGACCGACTCGAAGGCGGCCCGCGAGAACCTCGTGGACGCGGTCAACTTCACCGTTGACTCGAGCTCGGACGACATCTTCAACAAGATCGAGAACGGCGACCTCGACATGGCTACGTCGAGCATCCCGCCGGCGGTCCTGAAGAAGTACTCGACCTCGTCGAGCCTGAAGCAGTACTTCCACCAGAACTCCGGTGACCGCACCTGGTACATCACGATGAACCTCACCCAGGCGCCGTTCGACGATATCCACGTGCGCAAGGCGCTCAACTACATCATCGACAAGACCGCGATGGTGCAGGCGTGGGGCGGTCCCACGATCGGCACGGTGGCGACGCACATCGCGCCGCCGAGCATGATCCCGCAGGAGGCGAACTACAACCCGTACAAGACGCCCGGCAACAACGGCAGCCTCGCGCTCGCCAAGAAGGCCATGATGGGCTCGAAGTACGACACCTCCAAGAACGGCATGTGCGACGCGTCGGCCTGTAAGAACGTCCTGTTCGTCTCGGACGTCCGCGCGGTCGACACGGCGATGTGGCCGGTCATCGAGGCCGATGCCAAGAAGATCGGCATCACCTTCAAGCTGCGCAGCGTCACGCCGGCGTACCCGGTGATCAACACCCCGAAGAACAACGTGCCGATCTCGGATCGCTCGGGCTGGGGCAAGGACTACGCGGACCCGCTGACGTTCTTCAACCCGCTGTTCGACGGTCGCACGATCCTCGCCGAGGGCAATGAGAACTACTCCCTCGTCGGCATCACGAAGGCGATGGCGGCGAAGGTCGGCGCCACCGGCGACCTGAGCAACATCCCGAGCGTCGATGCACAGATCGACAAGTGCACCGCGACGGCCGGGGCAGCTCGCTTCACCTGCTACGCGAACCTCGACAAGACCCTCATGACGAAGGTCGTGCCGTGGGTTCCGTACCTCTGGTCGAGCGTGACCCGCATCACCAGCACCAACGTGACGAAGTACGTGTTCGATCAGTTCGGCACGACTCCGGCATACGCCCACATCGCGGTGAAATAGCGATCGAAGCGACTCGAGCCTCCGGAGCGCCTCGGCGCTCCGGAGGCTCGCTCTTCAGCGATGCTCTTCTACATCTCACGCCGCCTCGTCTGGACGATCGTCGTCCTCCTGGCCGTGCTCTTCATCACCTTCGCGGTCTTCTATCTGCTGCCGGATGGCGACCCTGCGCTGCGGTTCGCCGGCAAGCAGCCGACTCCCCAGGAGTTGGCGCTGATCCGGCACCGCCTGCATCTCGACAAGGCCTGGTACATCGAGTTCGGCTACTTCGTCAAGAATTTCGCCACCGGTGACTCCCACGGGTGGCCGGGCCTCGGCGACGACTACGGGAGCTACACGTCCGTGCGCAGCGAGATCATCCAGTACGCGCCGACGACCCTGTTCCTCGTCGGCGGCGCCGCCACGATCTGGCTGACCCTCGGGGTGAGCATCGGCGTCCTCTCGGCGATCAAACGCCGGACCATCATCGACCGGCTCGCGATGGGATTCGCGCTCTTCGGGATCTCCGCGCCGGTCTTCTGGCTCGGCCTCGTCGGGTCGTACGTCTTCTGGCTCAAGCTGCACTGGGTCGGCAGCTCGGGCTACGAGCCGTTATCCCGGGGAGTGGGCGTGTGGTTCTCGCACCTCATTCTCCCGTGGATCGTGCTCTCGCTGCTCTTCATCGCGGTCTACGCGCGGATGACGCGAAACACGCTCCTCGAGACCCTCGGCGAGGACTACATCCGCACGGCGCGCGCCAAGGGCGTGCCGGAGCGAACCGTCATCTTCAAGCACGCGCTCCGTTCGACGCTGATCCCGATCGCGACGCTGTTCGGGCTCGACGTGGCGCTCCTGATCGGCGGCGCGATCATCACCGAGACGGTGTTCAACCTGCACGGGCTCGGCTGGCTCGCGATCACGTCCGTCCAGGGGCAGGATCTGCCGACCGTGCTCGGCGTGGTGCTCTGCACCGCGACCTCGGTCGCGGTCATGAACCTCGTCGTCGACATCCTCTACGCCTTCCTCGACCCGAGGATCCGGTACCAGTGAGCGCCATGCCGGCACCGTCGACCGAGACGCTGCTCGACGTCCGCAACCTCAACGTGCGGTTCCAGACGCGCGACGGGCTCGTGCAGGCGGTCTCCGACCTGTCGTTCTCGGTGCGCCGCGGCGAGACGCTCGGGATCGTCGGCGAGTCCGGCTCGGGCAAGAGCGTCACGAGCCTCGCGATCATGGGCCTGCTCAACCCGGGCTACGCCAAGGTCGAGGGCGAGATCCTCTTCGAAGGCCGCGACCTGCTCAAGCTCTCCAAGAACGAGCTGCGCAAGGTCCGTGGTCGCGACGTCTCGATGATCTTCCAGGACCCGTTCGCCTGCCTGCACCCGATGTACCGC
>CAIYXH010000114.1 GCA_903930195.1 uncultured Actinomycetes bacterium
CTCGACCTGGCTGAGCGAGTCGGCGCGTGGGGCGGGGATGCGGACGGTGATCTTGTCGCCGGCCTTCAGATCCCCCGCACCGATCACGGTCGGCACGCGGCCCTGCCAGAGCAGGTAGATCGTGTTGCTGTCGGTGGTGAACGTCTGGTCGAGCGGCTGACCGAGCATCGCGTTCAGCGCCTTCCAGTTCCCGCTCGTCACGTGGAGCGCGACCGACGTGCCCGACTGTGCGCCGGTGACGGTGCCGATGAACGTCCAGACGGGCCGGCCGCCGTTCGGTGCGGCCTTGTCGGCGACCGTGCGGGCCTCCGTGCCGTCGATCGTCTGGAGCGACGAGCCGGCAGCTGCCTTGATGGTGACCGTCACGTAGGCGCCCTGCTGGACGTCGCCCGAGGTGCCGATGTGCGGCTGCCCGTTCGTCCAGACGCGGAACTGCGTGCCGGAGCCGACCGTGAAGACCTGATCCTGGCTCGAGCCGATCAGCGCCTTCAGCGCCGGCTTGTTGCCCCCCTCGACCTGTACGGAGACGCTCGTGGCGTTCGCGCCGGGTGCTGCGGTGACCGTGCCGGCGAAGGTGTAGCTCTGGTTCTTGGCGCCGTCGGCCTTGGCTGCCTTACGACCGTGACCGGCGGACGCGCCGGCGACCGAGACGACGCACAGCGCGACCGCGGCGGCCAGGCTGAGCAGAAAACGTGTGTGCATGACTTCCCCCTTGTGGAACGTCGGTGACGGTGTTCCGTCGATGGGGTTGTTGTGCCCGCGCCTCCTCAGCCGAGCGTGAGCTGAATGTCAGCTGAACGCAAAATCGTCAAAGACCGGGACAGGTCTGAAGACCTGTCCCTACGGCAGACGCGGCAGGGACAGGGCTTCAGCCCTGTCCCTGCCTGGTTTTCGCCGGGTGTCGGCTTTGCCGATGCCCTTGGGCGGAAGCTTCCGAACCGACCCGGAGTCAGATACCTGCGGGTGTCAATCCCGCGGGAGGTACAGATGTGTGACATCTCATCCCCAGAACCGCGTGCCGAACGAGCTGCTTCCTCCGTCGGTGCAGGCGAATGACCGCATCGCCGAGCGGGGCACGTTGCGGATGGATTGGAACGTTTTGTTCCAAAGGCCAGTTGACAGCCGAAGGAATCTGACACCGGGGTTCGGGGACGTGTCCCTACGGCCCTACGGCCTGACGACCGCCGGGTCTAGTCCCAGGGCGGCGGGTTGTGGACCCAGCGGCCGTCGACCATGGTCGCGACGACCTGCGCGTCGAGGTCGTCCCAGGGGTCGCGGTCGAGGACGACGAGGTCGGCGGCCATGCCGGGGATGAGGCGGCCGCGGCGGCGCTCGTCGCCGCAGAGCCAGGCGGGGGCGAGGCAGGTCGCCTCGAACGCCTGTTGCACCGTGAGGCACTGCTCGGGATGCCACGCCGGGCGCTCGTCGAGCGAGCGGCGCACCCCTGCGCGAATGCCTGCAAGCTGGTCGAGCTCCTCGATCGGCGCATCCGAGCCGTTCGCGACGATGGCGCCGGAGTCGACGAGCGCGCGGTAGGCGTAGGCGCCGTCGGTGAGCCCTGCCCAGTGGCGGTCGGCGAGGTCGCGATCCGACGGCGCGTGCGAGAACTGCACCGACGCCGCGACACCGAGTTCGGCGAAGCGGGGGATGTCGTCGGGGGCGAGGAGCTGCGCGTGCTCGATCCGGTGCCGGAGCCCGAGTGGCTGCCAGAGCTCGCGGGTCGCCGCGAAGGCGTCGAGCGCGTCGCGGTTCGCCTTGTCGCCGATCGCATGCACGGCGACGGGGAGGCCCGCCTCAGCGCCGCGACGGACGATCTCGGCGAGCTCGGCCCCGCTTGTGATCTCGACGCCGGAGCCGTCGAGCATCAGCGCGGTCTCGGAGCCCAGCGTCCCGTCCATGAAGGCCTTGAGGTAGCCGATCCGCAGGAACGGGCTGCCGAACCCCGACCGGATCCCGAGCTCGCCGAGCCGCTCCACGTCGCCGTGGGGCAGCGATTGCCAGACGCGCAGCGAGAGGCTGCCGGCGCGCTCGAGCTTCTGCCAGAGCCGCAACGCCCCGAGCCAGCCGTCCTTGTCGTGCACGGACGTGACGCCGCGCGCGTGCGCGAGCTTGATCCCGGTGCGCATCGCGTCGAGGTACTCGTCGTCGGGCGCGCTCAGATACCGGTCCTTGAAGCGCCAGGCGGACTCCTCGCGGAGGACGCCCGTCGGCGCGCCGACGGCATCCCGCTCGACGACGCCGCCGCGCACGTCGAGGTCGCCGCCCGCGAGCGCGAGC
>CAIYXH010000115.1 GCA_903930195.1 uncultured Actinomycetes bacterium
CCGACGCGTGCGCCGATCTCGTCGTCTCGGAGTACGGCGCCTCGATCTGGGTCGACCCGTACCGCTGGATCCCCGAGGCGGCGCGCCTGCTGCGGCCCGGCGGTCGGCTCGTGTTCCTCTGCAACACGCCGCTGCTGACCCTCGCGAGCGACGACGCGCACGCGACGACGACGCTCCTGCGCTCCCAGCGCGAGCTCGGCCGCCTCGTCTGGCCCGAGGGCGGGGTGGAGTTCTGCCTGCCCCACGGCGAGCAGCTCGCGGTGCTGCGCGCGAGCGGCTTCGAGGTCGAGCGGCTCGTCGAGCTCTACGCCCCTGAGGGCGCGACCGACCATCCCCGCTACGACTACGTCAGTGCCGCCTGGGCGGCCAAGTGGCCCGCCGAAGAGCTCTGGGCGGCGCGGCTGCGATGACGCTCGTCCTCGCCTCGACCTCGCCGCAGCGCCGCGCGATCCTCACGCAGCTCGGGATCCCCTTCGAGGTGGTCGTCCCGCCGTACGAGGAGACGCCCGGCGGCGATCCCCTCGAGCACGCTGCAGGCAAGGCGCGCTCGGTCGTGGATCCGAGGCCGGTGCTCGGCGTCGACACCGTGGTGTTGATCGACGGCGAGATTCTCGGCAAGCCCGTGGACGCCGCCGACGCTGCGCGGATGCTGCGCCTGCTCGCGGGGCGCGAGCACGAGGTCGTCTCGGGGCTGTGTCTCCGCACGGGCGGTCACGAGGAGCTCCTTGTCGAGCGGACGCGCGTCCGCTTCCGCCCGCTCGGCGACCGCGACGTCGAGCGGTACCTGGCGACGGGCGAGTGGGAGGGCCGTGCAGGGAGCTATGCGATCCAGGGCGTCGGTGCGGGGCTCGTCGAGCGGATCGAGGGCGACTACCTGAACGTCGTCGGCCTGCCCGCAGCGCTGCTCGTGCGCCTCCTCGGCGAGCGCTTCCCGGACACCTACTAGCGCGCCACCAGCACGACGCCCGCGAACACGACCGCGGAGCCGACGAGACGCACGGGCGTGACCCGCTCCTGCAGGACACGTCCGGCGAGGAGCGCTGTGACCACGATCGACGACGACCGCACCGCCAGCACCGCGGCGGCCGAGCCGTGCCGGAGCGCGAGCAGCCCGAGCACGAACGACCCGAACGTCGTCGCGGCTGCGAGCACGACGTTCCGGTCGATGGCGGCAACCATGGCCCGCGGGCCGGCGACGAACGGATAGACGAGCGTCGGCCCGACCATGATCAGCAGGAAGTAGGCGAGCGCGCCTGCGCGCTGCACGCCGCCGTGGTCGACGAGCGTGTAGCCGGCGATCGACGCGGCAGTGACGACGGTCACCACGGGGCCGCGCAGGTCTCCGGCGCGCCCCGCGCCGCGCACGAGGAGGATCCCGCCGCCGACGAGGACGATCCCGATCACCTCGCCCACCGAGGCGCCGTGGCCGAGCAGCACGACGCCCGCGACGAGCGCCAGCACCGGCGCCAGCCCGCGGGTGACGGGGTAGACGAACGAGACGTCGCCCCACTGGTAGCCGAGCGCCAGCCCGCCGACGTAGACGACCTCGAGCAGCGTCGACGCGAGCGCGTACGGCCAGACCGACGCGTCGGCGTGCCACCAGACGGCCGCGAACGGCGCCGCAAGCAGGAACGAGAGGACGAAGGTCGCCGCCGTCGCCGCCTCGACGTCCCGGGCACGGCCGAGGAGCAGGTTCCAGGCGGCGTGCAGTACCGCCGAGGCGAGCGCAAGGGCTGTCGCGGAGGCGCTCACGTCACGTGGACTACAGTGGGCACCGGGAGACCATGGGCATCTTCAATTACTTCACAGGCTTCGGCGGTCGCGACATGGCCGTCGACCTCGGCACCGCGAACACGCTCGTCTACGTGCGCGGCCGCGGAATCGTCCTCAGCGAGCCGTCCGTGGTCGCGATCGACCAGACGACCGGCGACGTGCACGCCGTGGGCCTCGAAGCGAAGCGGATGCTCGGCCGCACGCCGGGCACGATCAGCGCGATCCGCCCGCTCAAGGACGGC
>CAIYXH010000116.1 GCA_903930195.1 uncultured Actinomycetes bacterium
CCAGTTCCGCCACTTCGGCCAGGCACTGCGAGTGTAGTTCGCGCAGGGACTGTCCCCCGCAGGGGGCCTGTCCCGACTCTCGAACCGCCGCAGCAGGAGAACGTCGGGACAGTCCCTACGCCGTGTCGGACCTTGTCGTAGGGACGGGTCTTCAGACCTGTCCCGCTGTTGCCTGGAGCGACGGTCGCCGGCGGGACACGACGGTTGTCGCCGTTCGAAGCTCAACACCGGGACAGGCCCCGAGGGGCCAGTCCCGAGCTGGTGGACGGGCATCGAGCCCCTCCACCAGCTGCCGGAACGGGGGAGAGCGCCCGTTCCGGAAACCCCGTTAATGCAGGGGCAACGCAAACCAGCTTGAATCTGACCGTCCTGCGACCCATACTGCGCAACCGTTGACCTCTGACGCCTCGACCCCCACGCTCCGCCGGCTGACGTTCCGGGCTCCGAGCCCTGTCGGCTCGATCGGGCTGCTCCTCGTCGCGATCGTCGTCGTCTGGCTCGGCGTCAATCTGGTCAAGGCGCCGGGCGACTGGTGCGAGGTGCTGCTGATCGGCCTGACGAACGGCTGCATCTACGCGCTTGTCGCGCTGGGGTACACGCTCGTCTACGGCATCCTCGAGCTGATCAACTTCGCCCACGGCGACGTGTTCATGCTCGGCGGCATGTTCGCGATCACCTTTGCCGCGTCGTTCGGCCTGAAAGCGGGTGCCGCCGACCTCTGGCCGCTCGTGATCGTCGTGCTGGTGCTGGCGATGGTGCTCTGCGGCGCGATCAACGCCGCGATCGAATTCGTCGCCTACCGCCCGCTCCGCAGTGCGCCGCGCCTCGCGCCGCTGATCACGGCGATCGGCATGAGCTTCATCATCGAAGACGCAGGCCTGATCTGGAAGGGCCCGAACTACGTCAACTTCCCCGACGTGCTGCCGAGCTCGAACGCCTTCAGCATCGGCAGCGTGCAGGTGGGCTGGACGACGCCGATCGCGCTGCTGATCACGGTGCCGGTGCTGATCGGCCTCCTCTACCTCGTCCGCTCGACCCGCCAGGGCAAGGCGATGCGCGCGACCGCGCAGGACATGGACGCGAGCGCGATCATGGGCATCAACGTCAATCGCACGATCTCGTTCACCTTCGTCCTCGCCGGCTCGCTCGCCGGTGCCGCCGGCCTCGTCTACGCGCTGACCGAGACGACTGTCCGCTACGACCAGGGCTTCCAGCTCGGCCTGATCGCGTTCACCGCAGCCGTCCTCGGCGGGATCGGCAACCTGCCGGGCGCGGTCCTCGGCGCGATCCTGATCGGCCTGATCCAGGCGTTCAACGAGGGCCTCAACTGGAAGGCCCCAGGGTCGGACTGGACGCAGTCGATCGTGTTCGGGATCCTCATCCTCATCCTCGTGTTCCGCCCCGAGGGCCTGCTCGGCGAACGCACACCGGAAGGCGGCTGACGGTGGCCGACGACCGGATTGCGGCGGCTGCGGCCGTGAAGGAGCGCTGGCAGAGCTATCCCGTGCGGACCCGCCAGCTCGTCGCGCTCGCGCTCGAGCTGGTTCTGATCGTGCTGCTCTTCTTCGTCGATCACGCGCTCGCCTACGGCGCGGCGGTGATCGTCTCGATCTTCTGGATGCGCAAGCTCCCGCCGCTCCCGTGGCGGCTCGGCGTCCAGCTCGTCTTCCTCGTCGCGTTCGCGGTCGCCGCGGTGGTCTCGTCGACGAGCAGCTCGATCGCAATCATCTTCGCCGTCGCGTTCGCGATCTCCTGGATCCCGGACCGGGACGGGATGGCCGTCTCGGTCGGTCGGCGAAAGCTGCCGGTCCGCCGCGGCAAGCTTCTGCCGGGGCTCATGCTGCTGGCCGCGGTCGCCTACCCGTTCTTCGCCACGAAGATGTTCACGATCCCGGTGTTCGGCGCCTTCCCGAACGTCCCGACGGGCGTCGCGATCATCGTCTTCGTGATGATGGCCGTGGGTCTGAACATCGTCGTCGGCTATGCGGGCCTGCTCGACCTCGGCTACGTCGCGTTCTACGCCGTCGGGTCCTACACCGCGGCCTGGTTCGCCTCGGCGCAGTTCGCGGGGCAGAAGTGCCCGAAGCCCGGCGTGTCGGTCGACAACTGCCCCGTCTCGCTGGTGCCGAAGCACAGCTTCAACTTCGGCGGGATCGGCGTCCCGGTCGGAACGGGGGGCTTCCACGTCTCGATCTTCCTGCTCGTCCTCATCGCCGGCGTGATCACGGCGGGCTTCGGCGTGATCATCGGCCTCCCGACGCTCCGCCTCCGCGGCGACTACCTGGCGATCGTCACGCTCGGCTTCGGCGAGATCCTCCCGCAGGTCGCCCAGAACGGCAACGACCTCGGCGGCTTCAACCTCACGAACGGGCCGAACGGGATCACGCCACTCAACCCACCGGGCTTCGGCAACACCCTCTCGAACGCGACCGGGCACGTCCTGCCGGCGAACTTCCTGACCTGCTGCCACGCGAAGCTGCTCGGGCACCAGTTGCAGTCGGTCGACATCTACTTCTGGACGGCGCTCGTCCTGCTCGTGTTCACGGTCTTCTGCTCGTTGCGGATGCGCGACTCGCGCCTCGGCCGGGCGTGGGTCGCGATTCGCGAGGACGAGACCGCCGCAGCAGCGATGGGCATTCCCCTGATGCGGACGAAGACCTGGGCCTACGCGAGCGGCGCCTTCTTCGGCGGCGTCGCGGGCGCCTACTTCGCGACGTTCAAGAGCGCGACGTTCCCCGGCGACTTCTACTTCAACATCTCGGTGTTCATCCTCTGCATGGTCATCCTCGGCGGCATGGGGAACATCTGGGGCGTCATCGTCGGCGCGGCCTTCCTCGAGTACCTCGACCAGGAGGGCCTCGCGAACACCGGCGCCTGGATCGATGCGAACATCCACGTCGGCGGCTGGCATCCGAACCTCGACGTGCCGCTCTACTCGTCGGGCATCTACGGCGTGATCATCGTCGCCGTCATGCTCTTCCGGCCCGAGGGCCTGATCCCGTCGCGCCGTCGCGCGGCCGAGCTCCACGAGGGTGTGCACGACCAGCCGCTCTATGACATCCAACATGCGTGACATCCAACATGCGTGACATCCAGCAGGCATGACTGACGGCGAAGACATCCTCGTCGTCGAAGGGCTCCGCAAGGAGTTCGGCGGCCTGATCGCGGTCGGCGGTGTCGACTTCACCGTCCCCCGCGGCAAGGTGATCTCGCTGATCGGCCCGAACGGCGCCGGCAAGACCACCTTCTTCAACATGCTCACCGGCGTCTACAAGCCGACCGCGGGCTCGATCAGGTTCCTCGGCGAGGAGGTCGGCGGCAAGCCGCCGCACGCGGTGACCCAGCGCGGCGTCGGGCGTACCTTCCAGAACATCCGCCTGTTCGGGAACATGACGACGCTCGAGAACGTGCTCGTCGGCATGCACTGCCGGCTGAAGGCGAACCTCTTCAACTCGATCCTCCGCACCGGCTCGGTCAAGGCCGAGGAGCGCGCCGCGCGCGAGCGGGCGCGGGAGCTGCTCGCCTACGCCGGTCTGAACCGGCACGAGGACGAGGCGGCGAACAGCCTGCCGTACGGCGACCAGCGCCGGCTCGAGGTCGCGCGCGCGCTCGCCACCGAGCCGCAGTTGCTGCTCCTCGACGAGCCGACCGCCGGCATGAACCCGGGCGAGTCCGCCTCGTTCACGGCCTTCGTCTCGAAGCTTCGCGACGAGCAGGGCCTGACGGTGCTGATGATCGAACACGACATGCGCGTCGTCATGGGTGTCTCCGACCGCGTCTCGGTGCTCGACTACGGCCAGAAGATCGCCGAGGGGACGCCGCGCGAGGTGCAGAAGGACGAGCGCGTGATCGAGGCCTACCTCGGCAAGGCGGCCGTCGCCGACATGAAGCGTCAGGGGCTGTCGGATTGAGCGAATCGAGCCCCAACGGCACCCCGATCCTCGAACTGCGGGACGTTCATACCTACTACGGGTCGATCCACGCGCTCAAGGGCATCTCGCTCGTCGTGCAGCCAGGTGAGATCGTGACCCTCCTCGGCGCAAACGGGGCCGGCAAGTCGACGACGCTGCGCTCGATCAACGGCCTCAACCGGCCGCGGCAGGGAACGATCCTCTTCGAGGGCCGCAACATCACCCAGACCCCTGCGCACGAGATCGTGCGGCACGGGATCGCCCAGTCGCCGGAGGGCCGGCGCCTGTTCCCGCGCATGACCGTCGTCGAGAACCTCGAGATGGGAGCCTTCCAGCGCAGGGACCGGGCCGGGATCAAGGAGGACATGGAGCGGGTGTACGAGCTCTTCCCGCGCCTGAAGGAGCGTCGCAGCCAGAACGCCGGGACGATGTCCGGCGGGGAGCAGCAGATGTGCGCCATGGGGCGCGCGCTGATGGCCCGGCCGAAGCTGCTCCTCCTCGACGAGCCGTCGCTCGGGCTCGCCCCGATCTTCGTCGAGCGGATCTTCGAGATCGTGAAGACGATCAACGAGCAGGGCACCTCGATCCTGCTCGTCGAGCAGAATGCGCTGATGGCACTCGACCATGCCTCGCGCGGGTACGTGATGGAGACGGGGAAGATCGTCCTCGCCGACCAGGCCGAAGCGCTGAAGACCAACGAGGACGTCCGCAAGACGTACCTCGGCGAGTCGTAGACTTTTCCCCATGAAAGCCGTGATCGGGGTCGCGCTCGCCGGCTCGCTCGGCGCGCTCGCGCGCTACGGGCTCGACGCCTTCATCACGCGCCGGGCCTCGAGCGCGTTCCCGTGGGGGATCTTCGCGATCAACATCTCGGGTGCGTTCCTGCTCGGCCTTGTGTTCACGGTGATGACCGAGCGCTGGGCGGGGGACACCTGGCTCCGGACGACGCTCACCGTCGGCTTCATCGGGTCGTACACGACCTTCTCGACGCTCTCGTACCAGACCTATCGCCTGGCGTCCGACCGGATGCTGGGCCTCGCCGCCGCGAACATGGTCGGCACCTGCGCCGCCGGGCTTGTCGCCGTCTACGTCGGCATCCTGCTCGCGCGGGCCGTTTAGCCGAGCAGCGGGAAGTACGGCGGCGAGAGCAGGAAGCCGATCCGCTCCGCGCCGGTGCCCCGCGCCATCGCGAGCGCCGTGCTCACGCCCTGGGCGGGGACGAAGCCGAGCTGGCGCGCCGCCTGCGCGTCGCGACAGCCGGCGACGAGCACGCGTCCGAGGCGGCTCAACACCGGATCGCAGGAGCTCCAGGCGTGGAACGGCTCGAGTGGATGCAGCGCGCGTCCGGCGCGATACGCGTCGAGTGCGCGCGTGTCGCGGGCTGCGGCCACCTCGGCCTCGCGCAGGGCGTTCGGGTCGCGCGCGGTGCGCGGATCGGCGAAGAGCGCGCGGTACGGCGTCTGGTTGGGCGCCGGGAAGCGGCGGGAGAAGTCGTGGAGCAGGATCGCCGTGCCCCCGGGCTTCACCGGGAAGGTGTCGCGCCACAGCCGCAAGGCGAGTCCGAGGCCGAGATAGGCGGCGGCTGCGGGGTTCGGACGCTCGCGCGGGAAGAACGCCGTCGTCGCGGGTGTGCCGATCACGATCGCATCGAGCGGCTCGGCGAGCGCGGCGCCCTTGCGCGCGACTGCGCGGAGGAGTGCCTCGCTGTGCGCGGCCGACGGCGGCCCGGCGAACACGGCTGCGGCTGAGAGCTCACGCGGCACGCGGTCGATCGTGCGCGCACGGACGGGCGCGGGGAGCAGGCCGTGGACGCGGCGCAGCCGTGAGCGTGCGAGCCGCTCGAGGATCTCGGCCTCGTACGGGTAGCCGCCGAACACTCGCGGCAGATCGAGGGCGAGCGAGATGCCGAACACGGGCGTGCGGCTCGCCAACGCGCGCTCCAGCTGGAGGGCGAGCTCCCAGCCGCGCGACGAGCCGGTCTCGAGCAGCGAGACGGCGCCGCTCGCCCTGAGCGTCTCGGCACCGGCCGCACGGACGAGCGCGGCAGGGCCGCCGTGGAGGACGGTCTCGGCGGCGGTCACCGTCACGACCAGGTCGGTGTCGACCAGCGCGCGGGCGACGCGAATCCTCCCGTCGGCGACCGGGACGAGATCCTCGGCCTCGACGTCGTGGACGATCACCCGCCCGCGGAAGCGGCGCCGGAACTCGGGCGGCACGAGCATCCCGATCTCGCGCGGGGCAAGCCGGCGGCCCAGGCCGCCTGCGACGAGGATCGTCACCTGCGTGACGCCGAGCTCGTCGAGCGTGTCGACGGTTGCGGCGATTGCCTCCATGCGGGGGTCGGCGGTCGACGCGGGGATCGGCAGGGCGGGCGGCTCGATCACGACCGTCGCCGTGCCGCCGCGCGTGACGAGCTCGGCGAGCGGCTTCCCGGCGAGCGGGTACGCGCAGGCGTCGCGCACCGCGGCGGCGACGTCGTGGAGCGGCGTGCCCGGCGCGGGCGGACGCAGGACGACCCCGTCCTCGCCGGAGTCGGCGACTGCGATCCGGGTGCCGAGGAGGAGCGGTATCCGCATGGACGCTGCGTAGACTCGCAGAGGTGAGCCCGAAGACGGTCACAGGGGACGAGCTCGAGCTCGACGACGGGCCGGCGCAGGACTGCGAGCTCTTCCTCGTCGACGGCAACAACCTCGCCTACCGCGCCTTCTTCGCGCTCCCCGAGGAGCTCGCGACGAGCGACGGCCAGCCGACGAACGCGCTGCTCGGCTTCACGAACATGCTCTTCAAGCTGCTCGCGGACTACAAGCCGAAGAGCGTCGCCGTCGCCTGGGACTCCCGGCCGGTCGAGCGCAGAGCCGCGGCCGAGGCGGGCGGGGTCGTCTACC
>CAIYXH010000117.1 GCA_903930195.1 uncultured Actinomycetes bacterium
TGCCGAGCTCGTCCGCCGTCGGCCTCGCGACCTTGGCGACCGCGTCGACGCCGCTCCAGGCGTCGTCGACGAGCTCGGCGCCCGCGTCGGCGTAGGCCTGGTCGGAAAAGCCCGCGGCTGCACCGGCTCCGCGCTCGACGACGACGTCGATGCTCTTGAGCCGTGTGACGACGTCCGGGACCAGCGCGGCACGCTGCTCGCCCGGGACGGTCTCCTTGGGGATGCCCACCCGCATTGCGGCGCGACGGTATCGCATCGGGACGGTGTCCCGCGACGGGATGGGTGCAAACGGCCGATTCGCCCATAGACTCGGCCCATGACGCACCTGCTCGAGAAGGACGGGCTGATCATCCTCTTCCTGCTCGTCGCGGTCGAGGGAATCGGCATCCCGCTCCCCGGCGAGGCGGCCCTGATCACCGCCGGCGTCCTCGCCTCACAGGGCCACTTCTCGATCGAAGCGGTGATAGCGGTCGCCGCAGTCGGCGCATTCACGGGTACGAACATCGGTTACTGGGTCGGGCGCCTCGGCGGCCGCCGGCTGCTCGATCGCATCCCGTTCGTGCGCACCGAGTATCACCGCGTCCTACCGCGCGTCGAGGCGTTTTTCGACCGGCACGGGCCGAAGACGGTGTTCGCGGCGCGCTTCATCTCGATTCTCCGGTTCGCTGCCGCGCTCGTCGCCGGAATTAGCCGGATGACCTGGTGGAAGTTCTTCGCGTTCGATTCCGCCGGCTCGGTCGTCTGGGCGACCGTCTACGGCCTCGTCGCCTACGAGTTCGGGAACGCAGCGGCCGACGCCATTGCCCACTACGGGCTGATCGTCGTGGTCGCCCTGGTCGTGGTCGGTGTGGCCTACCTCGCCGTCCGGCGCATCACGAAGCGGCGTGAGCCGCGATCCGGCGTCTGACGTAGTCGACGTCGGAATCCTACGTAGAAAACACGTCTATTAGTGTCAGGCAAGTCGTTGTCCTGGCAACTAGTGGCAACGCTATTCATTAACCTTTGAAATACCTCCAAAGGGGCATGAATTGATCGGATAGGATGGCTGCGTTGTTAAGCCTTGTTCAGGCAGCAACCGGTTCGGTCACCAAGGAGGTAAATCGACGTGGCAAGGAAGACGGTTCTTGTGTGTGACAACTGCGGCAAGGAAGTGGGCGACAACAAGGGCGCCGCCCTGCGGATCACGTACACCGACGCGCGGCGGGGCTCGAAGGTCGCGGATCTCTGCGACGACTGCGCAGGCGACCTGCCCGGCCGGGCAGCTGCCC
Organism: uncultured Actinomycetes bacterium; assembly: GCA_903930195.1. Lineage (GTDB taxonomy): Bacteria > Actinomycetota > Thermoleophilia > Gaiellales > Gaiellaceae > PALSA-600. The sequence goes on from CAIYXH010000117.1 coordinate 1,269, forward strand.
GCCGCGGCCGTCGTCCGAAGGCCGTCGCCGTCTAGCTGCGCGGCGGTCTCCGCGTCTCCGGGCGGAGCGACGCGGAGACCGCCCCTGCGGCCGCCCCCAATCGTTCCCGCACGGAGCGGGAAACGCGGGCACGCGGGTCGCGGCCTGGCCCCGGTAGGGCACTACCATGGTTCGGTGGGGCTGAGCCTCGTCGCCGGGCCCGCACATGCGGGCAAGATCGCGCTGCTCCTCGAGCGCTACCTGGAGCGCCTCGACGAGGAGCCGTTCCTGATCGTCCCGACGGGCTCCGATATCGAGCGGGTCGAACGCGACCTGCTCCGACGGGCCGGGTGCCTGATGGGCGGGACGATCGGGACGTTCGACGATCTCTTCCGCCGGCTCGCCGGCCCCGACAAGCGGACGGTTGCCTCCGACGCCCAGCGCACTCTGCTCGTCCGTGCCGCCGTTGCGAGCGTCGCCCGTGACGGCGCCGAGCTCTCGAGCTCCGCACGCTACGGAGGCTTCGCCGACGCGCTCGGCTCGGCAATCTCCGAGCTCGAATCGGGCCTCCTCGATCCGGCCGATCTCGACGGGGATCTCGCCCGCCTCTACACCGCCTATCGCGCCGAGCTCGACCGGCTTGGCTTCCGTGATCGCGACCTGCTTCGCCGCCAGGCCGCAGAGCGCCTGGCCGGCGATTTCGACGCCTGGCATGGAGAGCCCGTTTTTGCCTACGGGTTCGAGGATCTCACCGCGGCGGAATGGATGCTGCTCGAGACGCTCGCCGGGCGCGCCGACGTGTCCGTCTCGCTGCCCTACGAGCCCGGCCGGGCGGCGTTCGCGTCACTCCGCCGCACCGCGGAAGACCTTGCCGGTCTCGCCGACGGTCGCACCGAGGAGCTCGGCCCGCGCTTCGGCGAGGTTGCACCGCCGGCGCTCGCGCATCTGGAGCGCACGCTCTTCGAGCCCGCCGGCGAGGGCGCGCCGCCGGCGATAGCCGGTGCGGATCGCTTCCTCGAAGGCTCCGGCACCCGGGCGACGCTCGATCTCGCCGTCGACGACGTCCTCGCGCAGATTCGGGCCGGCACTGCGCCCGAGCAGATTGCGATCGTCGTGCCATCGCTCGGGCGGCTGCGTGCGCCGCTCGAAACGGCACTCGGTTCGCTCGGCGTTCCCTTCGCCGTCGAGGGCAGGGCGCGGCTCGGGAGCACGCTCTTCGGTCAGGCCCTGCTCGCGCTGCTGCGCTTTGCCTGGGCGGGCGGCACGCGCTCCGACCTCTTCGCCTTCCTGCGCTCGCCGTACTCGGGCGTTGCGCGCGGCAGCGTCGACTTCGTCGAGGGCCGGCTGCGCGGGCGCGCGATCTCGGACGTCGAGCGGGTCGAGGAGGAGACCGAACGGCTCCGCGAGGCGCCGCTCGTCCCGCTGCGGAACCTCCGCGTGGCGGAGTCGCCGATCGCCGGCGTCCGCGAGCTCGTCACGTCGATGCTGCGCTCGGCCCACGGCCTCGAGGCGCCGCCGGTGGGCGACAGCGCCCGAAGCGACCTGGAATGTCTCGCCGTCAGCACCGCGCTCCTCGACGAGCTCGAGGCGTGGGAGGCGGCCGCCGGGACACTGCGCGCCGAGGACGTGCTTGCGAGCCTCGAGCGCGCCGAGGTTCGTCTCGCCGGAGCCGAGGAGGCGGGCAAGGTCGCGGTGCTCGACCTCAACCGCGTCCGCACTCGGAGCTTCGACGTCGTCGTGCTCGTCGGCCTCGAAGAGGGCTCACTCCCGCGCCGGGGCCGCGCGTCGCCGTTCCTCGACGACGACCGGCGCCGCAACCTCGGCCACCGGCTCGAGCGCGTCGACCAGGTCAGCCGCGACCGGTATCTCTTCTACACCGCCTGCACGCGGGCGGCCGAGCGGCTCGTGCTGGTGCGGGAGGCCGCCGACGACGAGGGGACGCCGCGCGTCGCGAGCCCGTTCTGGCAGGCCGTGATCGACGTCTTCGACCCCGACGACGTCCGCCACGCGACCCAGCGGCGCGCGCTCTCGCAGCTCACCTGGCCGCTCGACACGGCGCCGACCGAGCGCGAACGGCTCCGCGCGCTTGCACGCATCGCGTCCGACCGCCCCGAGCGGGACGCGGCCCGGGCCCTCGCCGACGCGAACGGCTGGTCGCGGCGCCTCGATCGGGCGCTCGGGGCGTTCCAGCGGAAGACCGCGCTGCGCAACCCTGCGGTCGTCGCGCAGTTCGCCAACCAGACGACCTTCGCGGCGACGGCCCTCGAGCGGTTCGTCGACTGCTCCTCGGCGTGGCTCGTGGAGCGGGTCGTCGACCCGAAGACGATCGACGCCGAGGCCGATGCGCTCCTCCGGGGCAAGGTCGCCCACCAGGCGCTCTACACCTTCTACTCGCGTCTTCCCAAGGAGCTCGGGAGCGACCGGGTCACGCACGGTAACCTCGAGAGCGCGCTGCTCTTCCTCGTCACCTGCCTCGACGACGCGCTGCGCGGCGGCGTGCGCATCGACCTCGGCCCCGTCGCCACCGCGGAGCTCCGCGAGAGCCTCCGCCGCGACCTCGAGCGGTTCGTCCACGAGGAGGCAGCGTCCGAGAACGGCTTCGTCCCGCGCCGGTTCGAGGTCGGCTTCGGCACGGAGCGCTCGGCACCGGAGCTCCAGCGCGGGCTCGACCTCGGCGACGGGCTCGCCCTCAGCGGGAAGATCGACCGCATCGACGTCGACCCGTTCAGCGCGCGCGGGATCGTGCAGGACTACAAGTCCGGCAAGGGCGCCTTCTCGGCACGCGAGATCGAGAGCCAGCAGCGGCTCCAGATCCCGCTGTACATGCTCGTCCTCCGCGACCTCGTCGGGATCGAGCCGATGGGCGGCGTCTACCAGGCGCTCTCCGGCGCGAGCAAGCCGCGCGGGATGCTCCGCGAGGAGGCGACCGACGATCTGCCGGGCTACGTCAAGAACGACTTCCTCGAGGAGGACGTGTTCTGGGGCCAGGTCGAAGTCGCGCGCACGCGTGCCCACGACGCCGCCATGAGGATCCGGTCGGGCGACGTACGTCACGACCCGAAGGGCGGCGAGTGCCCGAGCTGGTGCGACCTCTGGACGATCTGCCGCAAGGAGCGCGCGTGAACGAACAGCAGCTCGCCGCGGTCGAGGCGACCGGCCAGGTCTTCGTCTCCGCAGGTGCCGGGACGGGCAAGACGCGCGTGCTCGTCTAGCGGTTCGTGCGCGCGGTCTGCGACCTCGGCCTCGACGTCGACTCGATCCTCGTCATCACCTTCACGAACAATGCGGCCGCCGAGCTGCGGAGCCGGATCCGGGCGGCGCTCACCGAGCGCGGCCGCCCCGATCTCGCCCAGCAGCTCCACGGCGCCTGGGTCTCGACGATCCACAGCTTCTGCGGGCGGCTCTTGCGGACGTATCCGCTCGCCGTCGGCATCGATCCCGGCTTCCGCGAGCTCGCGGGCGAGCACGGCGCGGTGCTGCGCGGCGAGGCCTGCGAGCGCGCGCTCGAACGGTTCGTCGAGGGCAGCGACCCCGAGAAGCTGCGCCTGCTCGCCACCTACGGCTCCGGCACGCTGCGCCGCCGGCTCACGGGCGTCTACGAGAAGCTCCGCTCCTCCGCCCGCCCGCTCGTGCTCGCGCCCGATGCCGACCCGCACCTCGACGAGGAGCTCGCCGCCTGGAAGGCCGAGGCGGAGATCCTGCTCGCCGACCCGGCCGCGACCGACAATCAGCGCGAGGCGGCCCGCAGCGCGATCGAGCTGGTGCCCCGGATCGAGGTACTGATCGACCTTCGCGGCCAGCGCGTCTCGGGCCAGCGCGGCGCGGCGTACGAGGAAGCGCGCAAGCGTGTCGAGCAGGCCGCGCTGAACACGCTCGCCCTCACCGACCTCGCGCTGCTGCAGGAGCTGCTCGAGCTCTTCGCAGCCGAGTACGCGGCGGGCAAGGAGCGCGAGTCGGCCCTCGACTTCGAAGACCTCCAGTTGATTGCCCGCGACCTCCTCGCCGGCAACGACGCCGTGCGCGAGGCGGAGCAGCTCCGCTTCCGCGCGATCATGGTCGACGAGTTCCAGGACACGAACGCGCTCCAGTGCGAGCTCGTCGACCTGCTCGCCGGCGGCCCGCCGAAGGACGTATTCACGGTCGGCGACGAGTTCCAGTCGATCTACGGCTTCCGCGACGCCGACCTCGAGGTCTTCCGCAGCCGCCGTGAGTCGGCCGCGCAGCGCCTGCCGCTTACCCGCAACTACCGCTCCCGGGCGGAAGTTCTCGCTGCGGTCAACTATCTCTTCGCCCCGGAGTTCGGCGACGACTTCCAGCCGCTCACCGCCTCGGGCGACTTCCCCGACCCGGTCTTCGGGCACCCGGTCGAGCTGCTCGTGACCGACAAGGAGTCGTACAAGGGCTCGGGCGAGCACTGGCGCCGTGCGGAGGCGCGCCACATCGCCCGGCGCGTGCGCGAGCTCGTCGACACGGGTGCCGCGGAGCCGTCGGAGATCGTCCTGCTCTTCCAGGCCGGCACGGACGCCGAGGGGTACGAGGAGGAGCTGCGCGCGCTCGGCCTGCCGACCTACCGCTCGACGGGGCGGCGCTACTTCGGCCAGCAGCAGGTCGTCGACCTGATGATGTACCTGCGCCTCCTCTGGAACCGCTACGACGACGAGGCGGTCGCCGCGGTGCTCGCCTCGCCGTTCGTCGGCGTCTCGAACGACGCGCTTGTCCTGATCCGTCGCCACGCCGGCCGGCGGCCGCTGTTCACCGGCATCGAGCGGAGCCTCCCCGAGGCGCTCGACCGCGACGATGTCCGGCTCCTCCGCGCGTTCCGGCAGCGCTTCGAGCGGCTCGTCGCCGCGTCGGCACGCGTCTCGCTCGAGCGGCTCTGCGAGCTCGTCGTCTCGGAGCACGACTACGACCTCGCCGTGCTCGCCCGCGCCGACGGCGCCCGCCGCTACGCGAACCTGCGCAAGCTGATGCGCCTCGCGCGCAGCTACGAGGAGCTGCGCGGCCGCGACCTCGAGGGGTTCGTCCGCTTCATCTTCCGGCAGGAGGCGCTCGGCGCGAGCCAGGTCGAGGCGGTTTCGGAGGAGGGCGGCAACTCGATTCGCCTGCTGACGATCCATGCCGCCAAGGGCCTCGAGTTCAAGGTCGTCGTCGTCGCGGACGCGGGGCGCGAGGGGGTCGGTCCGGCGCCCGCTGACGAGATCCTCGCCCTCGCGGACGGCCGCTTCGGCTTCCAGCTCGTCGATCCGGTGACGGGCCGCAACCGGCCGGTGTTCGACTACGAGGAGGTGCGCTCGGCGAAGGAGGCGGCGGAGGTCAACGAGCGTCTACGCCTCTACTACGTCGCGATGACGCGCGCGAGTGAGCGCCTGATCGTCTCGGGCGCCGCCGACGAGAGCGAGAAGACGCCGATCGGCTGGGTGCTCGACCGGCTCCAGGCGAGGGCGGAGCTCGAGCAGGCTGAGGGGACGTTCGAGCTCGAGCGTGACGGCGCCACCTTCGTCGTCCAGGTCGATCGGCATATGCCCGCCGAGGACTTGGCCGACGGCGACGAGGCCGCAGCCGCGCTCGCCCTCGAGGCGGGACAGCTGGCGCTCTTCGACCAGATCCCCGATGCGCCGATCCCGCGCGGCTACCGGCTGCCCGAGCTCGCGCCGATCCCGCAGCCCCCGCTCCATCGCGTGCGCCGCCTCTCGTTCTCGGCGCTCGCGCTGTTCGAGCGCTGCTCCTACCGCTACTACGCCGAGCGGGTCGGGCGCCTGCGCGAGCGCCCGGCCGAGCGCGGGACGGGTGGAGGTCTCGCCGCAACCGAGATCGGCGATGCCGTTCACCGCCTGCTCGAGCTGGTCGATCCCGCCGCACCGGTCGCGCCCGAGCTCGATCCGGTGCGCGGCTGGTACCCCGCCGTGAGCGAGGAGGAGCTCGAGCGGATCGGCGGCCACGTCGCCGCCTACTGCGGCTCCGGGCTCGCGCAGCGGCTCGCCGGGCTCGACGGCGTGCGCCCCGAGCGGCCGTTCGCGTTCGAGCACGACGGCGTCCTGCTCCATGGGCGGCTCGACCTGCTCCAGTTCGCGGGCACCCGCGCGATCGTCGTCGACTACAAGACGAACGTCCTCGGCGAACGCTCGCCCGAGGAGATCGTCGAGCACGGCTACCGGCTGCAGCGGCTCGTCTACGCGCTGGCGTGCCTCAAGGCGGGGGCCGAGGAGGTCGAGGTCGTCTACACGTTCCTGGAGCGGCCCGAGGAGCCGGTCGCGACCGTGTTCACCACCGCCGATGCGCCGACGCTCGAGGCCGAGCTCTCCGCCGCGATCGGCCGGATCGCGGCCGGGGTGTTCGTGCCGCAGCCGAGCGACTTCACCTGCTCGGGCTGCCCCGCGCTCGACGTCGTCTGCGCGGGGCCGCGCCTCCGCGGCGGCCCGGTCGCCGAGCCGCCGGCCGAGTACGCGACCGCCTAGCCGTGCCGCGGAGCTTCGTCCAGGAGGCCCGGCGCAAGGTTGGCCCCAAGCGCGACCGCGTGCGGCCGGTCATCGACGCGCTCGCGGTCGAGCATGCGGACGCGAAGATCGCGCTCAACTTCCAGAATCCGCTCGAGCTGCTGATCTCGGTGATGCTCTCGGCGCAGACGACCGACGTGAACGTGAACCGCGTCACCGAGAAGCTGTTCCAGAAGTACAAGCGGCCCGAGGACTATCTGGCGGTGCCGCAGGAGGAGCTCGAGCGCGACATCTTCCAGACCGGCTTCTTCCGGCAGAAGGCCCGCTCGCTCCGCGGGACGATGCAGCTCCTGCTCGAGCGCCACGGCGGCGAGGTGCCGACCGAGTTCGACGAGCTGCTGAAGCTCCCCGGCGTCGCGCGCAAGACGGCGAACGTCGTCTCTGCCGAGCGCGGCGAAGCGCAGGGCATCGTCGTCGACACGCACGTGCGGCGCTTGTCGCAGCGCCTCGGGTTCACGAAGCAGGAGGATCCGGTCAAGATCGAGCGCGACCTGGTCAAGCTCGTCCCGCGCGACGACTGGGCCCGGTTCCCGCATCTGCTGATCTGGCACGGCCGCCGCGTCTGCGACGCGCGCA
>CAIYXH010000118.1 GCA_903930195.1 uncultured Actinomycetes bacterium
ATCCGTTCGACGACCCGGTCGTGATCGCCGGTGCCGGCACGGTCGGGCTCGAGATCGAGGAGGACGCGCCCGACGCCGACGCCGTGGTGGTCTCGGTCGGGGGAGGCGGGCTCGTCTCCGGGATCGCCGTCGCGCTTGCCGGGCGCATGCGGGTGATCGCCGTCGAGCCCGAGCGGAGCCAGGCGCTGCACGCGGGCCTCGCCGCCGGCGAGCCCGTGCCCGTGAAGCCGGTGTCGATCGCCGACGGGCTCAACGCGCCGTTCGCGGGGAAGCTTCCGCTCGAGCTCTGCCGCGGCCTCGAGCGCGTGCTCGTCACCGAGGAGGAGATCGAAGAGGCGTTCCGCTTCCTCTACGGCCGGGCGAAGCTCGCCTGCGAGCCCGCCGGTGCCGTCGCCGCCGCGGCCGTGATGGCGGGGAAGATCGAGGCCGAGCGCCCGGTCTGCGTCGTCAGCGGCGGCAACGTCAGCACCCAGGTCGCCTCTGGTATTCTGGGCGCACGATGAAGACAGACATTCACCCCGATTACGTCGTTGCCCACGTGCAGTGCTCCTGCGGCAACTCCTTCACGACGCGCTCCACCAAGGGCGACCTCAACGTCGAAGTCTGCTCCCAGTGCCATCCGTTCTACACCGGGAAGCAGAAGCTGATGGACTCGGGTGGTCGTGTCGAGCGCTTCCAGCGCCGCCTCGAGAAGGCCGGCCGTTCCTCTGACAGCTAGGGCGTAGCCCGATGTCGGCCATCGGCGGTCAGGCCGTCCTCGAAGGTGTGATGATGCGCGGGCCGCGCAACTGGTCCGTCGCTGTGCGCAAGCCCGACGGCGCGATCGGTCATGTCGCTCGTCCTGTCGAATCGGTGATGGCGCGCCACTGGTGGTGGGGTCTTCCCGTCGTCCGCGGTGTCGTCGCGCTCGGCGAGTCGCTCGCGATCGGCTTCCGCGCCCTGTCGGTCTCGGCCAACTACGCCGCGGCCGAGGAGGACGCGGGCGACGGAGAGCCGGCCGAGATGAGCCGCATGGCGATGGTCGTCTCGTTCGCCGTCGCGATCGGCTTCGCGCTGGCGCTCTTCAAGGTCGGGCCGGCACTGCTCGCCGACTCGCTGCCGATCTCGAACGGCGTGCTGTTCGTGCTCGTCGAGGGTCTGATCCGCGTCACCGTGTTCGTCGCCTACCTCTCGATCCTCAGCTTCATCCCGTCGCTCCGGCGCGTCTTCCAGTACCACGCGGCCGAGCACAAGGCGATCAACGCCTATGAGGACGGCGGCGAGCTCACGCCGGTCGTCGTGCAGCGCTACTCACTGATCCATCCCCGCTGCGGGACGGCGTTCCTGCTCTGGGTGATGGTGATCGGCGTCTTCGTCTTCGCGCTCTTCGGCCGTCCCGCCTGGTACTGGTTGATCGTGACGCGCATCGCGCTCCTGCCGGTGATCGCCGGCATCGCCTACGAGCTGATCCGCTACGCCGGGAAGCACGCCGACAACCGCGTGCTGATGACGGTGCTCGCGCCGGGGCTCTGGCTGCAGCGGCTGACGACGCGCGAGCCGACGCTCGACCAGCTCGAGGTTTCGATTCGCGCGCTGCGCGAGGTCTTGGACATGGAGGGGCGCCTGGCGCCGAACGATCGAAAGGTGGAGGTGATGGCGTAGCTATGGCCGTAAAGAGGACTGCTGACGTCGACTGGATCGGCGGGCTGATGGATGGCGACGGGACGATCGTCGCGACCTCCACGGGCTTGCTGCCGCAGCTCGGAGTCACCTGGAAGGCACGCGTCGACGACGCGGAGGAGGGCACGACCACGAGCCCGGAGGAGCTGATCGCGGCCGCGCACGCCTCGTGCTTCGCGATGGCGTTCAGCGCCGGGCTTGTCGGCTCCGGCTGGGAGCCCGAGGAGATCAAGGTGCACTGCGAGGTCTCGTTCGAGACCGGCCTCGGCATCACCCAGTCGGCGCTGACCGCCCACGTGACCGTGGACGGGCTGAGCGACGAGAAGATCCGTGAGGTTGCGGAGCGGGCGAAGCTGACCTGCCCCGTCTCGCGCGCGCTCGCCGGTATCGACATCACCCTCGAGCTGCCCGACCTGGCGCTCCCGGAGCCGGAGGCGGAAGACGCCCCCGAGCACGGCGCCGACGGCGGCGCCGTCTCGCCGAAGCTGCAGGCGGCGGCCTCTGACGAGGCCGCCGCTACCCTTCGCCCGCCATGGCTGGGCTTGACGAACTGGTGGAGGAGCTCGAACGCTCCTACCTCGAGACGCAGCGCCGGATGTCCGATCCGGCCGTCTACGACGACCGCCGCGAGGCGGCGGAGGTCGGTCGGCGCCTGAAGGAGCTCGAGACGCCGTATCGGCTCTCGCAGGAGTGGAAGCAGGCGCGCGACGATCTCGCCGACGCGCGCGGTGACGCGGAGCTCGCCGAGATGGTCGCCGACTACGAGGCGGAGGTCGCGCGGCTCGAGGAAGAGGTCAAGCTCGCGCTGATCGCGCGCGACCCGGCCGACGACAAGGACGTGATCGTCGAGGTGCGCCAGGGTGTCGGCGGCGACGAGGCGGCGCTCTGGGCCGGCGACCTCGCGCGCATGCTCCAGCGGTACTCGGAGCGGCGCAAGTTCCGCTGGGAGGAGATCGAGGCGAGCCCGACCGAGGGCGGCGGGCTCAAGGAAGGCACCTACGCCGTCAAGGGCGACGGGGCCTATTCGGTCTTCAAGTTCGAGGGCGGCACCCACCGCGTGCAGCGCGTCCCCGACACCGAGTCGCAGGGCCGCATCCACACCTCGACCGCCACCGTCGCCGTGATGCCGGAAGCCGAGGATCTGGATGTCGAGATCCACGAGAGCGACCTCAAGATCGACGTCTACCGCTCGTCGGGCCCGGGTGGGCAGTCGGTCAATACCACCGACTCCGCCGTGCGGATCACCCACCTGCCGACCGGGACGGTTGTCGCGATGCAGGACGAGCGCTCGCAGCTCCAGAACCGCGAGAAGGCGATGCGCGTCCTTCGGGCGCGCGTCTACGAGGCCGAGCGCGAGCGCGTCGCGTCCGAGCAGGCAGCGACGCGCAAGGCTCAGGTCGGTACCGGCGAGCGCGCCGAGAAGATCCGCACCTACAACTTCCCGCAGGACCGCGTCACCGACCACCGCGTCGGGGTCGACGGGCGGCTCCAGGACGTCTTGAACGGCGACCTCGACAAGTTCACCGACGCGCTCACCGCCGACGAGCGCCGCCGCGCGCTCGAAGGCGACCTCTAGCCCGCCGATGACGCTCGCAGAGGTGCTCGGCGGCGCCACGGACTACCTCGAGCGCAAGGGCGTCGAGACGCCCCGCCTCGACGCCGAGCTGATCCTCGCGCGTTCCCTCGGCCTGAGCCGGATCGAGCTCTACACCCAGCACGACCGCCCGCTGAGCGAGGCCGAGCGTGCCGCCGCGAGGGTGCTCGTCGAGCGGCGCGGGAAGCGGGAGCCGCTTGCGTACATCCTCGGCGACTGGGGCTTCAGGCGGCTCGTGCTCGCGACCGACGCGCGTGCGCTCATCCCGCGGCCGGAGACGGAGATCGTCGTCGAGCGGGCGCTCGCGCTGATCGAGGGCCTCGACGCGCCGCGCGTGGTCGACGTCGGCACGGGCACCGGGGCGATCGCGCTGGCCGTTGCGTCCGAGCATCCCGGCGCCTGGGTCACGGCCGTCGACCTGTCGCCCGACGCGCTCGCCCTCGCGGCCGAGAACGCCGCGCGGCTGGAGCTCGAGCTCGAACTGCGCGAAGGCGATCTGCTCGCCGGGCTCGAGGGGCCGTTCGAGCTCGTCGTCTCGAACCCGCCGTACGTGACCGGGGACGAGATCGACGGTCTGCAGCCCGAGGTGCGCGACTGGGAGCCACGGCTCGCGCTCGTCGGCGATCGCACCCCGGAGCTCGCCGCCGACGCGCGCCGGGTGCTCGCGCCGGGCGGAGCGCTCGTGCTCGAGGCTCATGCCGGGCATGCTCAGGCGCTTGCCGCGACACTCGAGGAGCTCGGCTACGCCGACGTCTGCGTCACGCCCGACCTGGCCGGTCGCGACCGGGTGGTGGAGGGGCGCTGGACGCGCTAGCCGCGCTGCGGGCGGGGGAGACCGTCCTGTTTCCGTCGGACGGGGTCTACGGCGTCTGCTGCCTGCCCGACGCGGAAGCCGTCGCGCGGCTCTACGCGCTCAAGGGACGTGAGGCACGGCAGCCGTCGCAGCTGATCGGGGCCTCCGTCGACGCACTGCTCGAGCTCGTGCCGGAGCTGAGCGGCGAGACCGAGCGCGTTCTCCGGGCGGTGCTGCCCGGGCCCTACACGCTGGTGGTGCCGAACCCGGCGGAGCGGCTGCCGTGGATCGCAGGCGGGCGCCCCGGCACCCTCGGCGTTCGCGTCGCCGAGCTCCCCGCGCTCGCAGCCGCGCTCGTCGCCCGGGTCGGCGCGGTGGTGGCGACTAGCGCGAACGAGCCCGGCGGAGCCTCACCCGCCGCGATCGCCGAGGTGCCGCCCCGGATCCGGAGTGCCTGCGGCGCGGAGCTCGACGGTGGGCAGCTTGCAGGCATCGCCTCGACGGTTGTCGACATCACGGGGTCTCGGCCGATCGTGCTGCGTGAGGGGGCCGGCCCGATCGACCGAGTCCAGGCGGCTGCGCGACTACGATGACGGTCCCGACCCGAGCAAGGAGCGCATAGAGATGGCAGTCGTGCAGGAGACGTTCGCCGAGTTGAAGACGCTGGGACTCGAGGAGGTCGACCCCGACGTCGCCGCGATCCTCGGCCGTGAGCTCGACCGCCAGCGCGGCCAGATCGAGCTGATCGCCTCGGAGAACTTCACCTGGCCTTCCGTGCTCGAGGCCGTCGGCTCGGCGGCGACGAACAAGTACGCCGAGGGGTACCCGGGCAAGCGCTACTACGGCGGCTGCGAGGTCGTCGACGAGGTCGAGGAGCTCGCCCGCACCCGCGCGAAGGCGCTCTTCGGCGCCGAGCACGCGAACGTGCAGCCCCACGCGGGGGCGCAGGCGAACATGGCCGTCTACTTCGCCGTGCTCAATCCGGGTGACCGCGTCCTCGGGCTCTCGCTCGACCACGGCGGCCATCTGACCCATGGCCTCAAGGTGAACTTCTCCGGGAAGCTCTACGAGTTCCACCACTCCGGCGTCTCGCGCGAGACGATGATGGTCGACTACGACGAGGTGCTCGCGAAGGCGAAGGATGTCCGGCCGAAGCTGATCGTCTGCGGCGGCTCGGCCTACCCGCGGACGGTCGAGGCCGACAAGTTCCGGGCGATCGCGGACGAGGTGGGGGCGATGCTGATGTGCGACATGGCCCACTTCGCCGGCCTCGTCGCTGCCGGGCTGCATCCGAACCCGATGGAGCACTGCGACTTCGTCACCTCGACGAGCCACAAGACGCTTGCCGGGCCCCGCGCCGGCTTCGTCCTCTGCCGCGAGGAGTACGCCTCCGCGGTCGATCGCGCGCTCTTCCCGGGCATGCAGGGCGGGCCGCTGATGCACACGATCGCGGCCAAGGCGACCTGCTTCCGCATCGCGGCGAGCGAGGCGTTCAAGGACTACCAGCGCCAGGTGCGCGCGAACGCGGACGCGCTCGGCGCGGGACTGCAGGAGGGTGGGCTCTCGATCCTCACGGGCGGTACCGACACGCACCTCGTCCAGCTCGACCTGCGGGCGACCGAGTGGACGGGCCTCGCGGCACAGGAACGGCTCGAGGAGTGCAAGCTCACCGTCAACCGCAACACCGTCCCCTTCGACGAGCGTCCGCCGATGGTCGCCTCCGGCGTCCGCATCGGCACGCCCGCCGCGACGATGCGCGGCTTCGACGAGAGCGACTTCACCGAGGTCGCCTCGATCATCGTCGACTCCCTCGCCGACGGCGCCGACGTCCCGGCCCTCGGGCAGCGTGCGGTCGCCCTCTGCGACCGCCGCCCGCTCTACCCGGGCTTCCGCGGTTACACGACCTACGTCGCATGAGCGTCACCGAGGTCAGGCACCCGCTCGTCCGCCACAAGCTCGGGCTGCTGCGGGACGTCGAGACCGACACGGAGATGTTCCGCCGGCTCGTGAACGAGCTGACGCTGCTCCTCACCTACGAGGCGACGAAGGACATCGCGCTCGAGCAGGTCGAGGTCGAGACGCCGCTCGAGCGCACGCAGGCCGAGCGGATCCCCGGGAAGAAAGTCGCCGTCTGCCCGATCCTGCGCGCGGGGATGGGGATGCTCGACGGCGTGCTCTCGCTGATTCCCGTCGCGCGCGTCGGCTTCATCGGCCTCTACCGCGACGAGGAGACCCTTCAGCCGGTCGAGTACTTCGTCAAGCTGCCCGCCGACATCGCGGACAGGAACGTGCTCCTGCTCGACCCGATGCTCGCCACCGGCAACTCGACGGCCGCGGCAGTCGACACGGTCAAGCGGGCTGGGGCGACCCAGATCACGCTGATCGCGCTGATCGCCGCGCCCGAGGGCATCGCGAACATCCAGGAGCAGCATCCCGACCTCAACGTCGTCGTTGCCTCGATCGACGCGCGCCTGAACGAGAAGGGCTACATCGTCCCCGGCCTCGGGGATGCGGGAGACAGGCTCTACGGGACGAAGTAGCGCACGATGACTGTTGCCTGGAACCAGCTCACCCAGCATCTCTCGGTGGTCTGGGGCGCGCTGGTCGCGCTCGCCGTCGTCGTGATGCTGACACCTGCCGTGGGCGGGATGGCGCGCGTGCTCGGCGTCGTCGACCGCGCCGAGGGCAATCGCCGCCCGACGCCGAGCGGAATCCCACGGCTCGGCGGGCTCGCGCTCTTCTTCGGCGTGCTCGTGCCGGCGCTCGCGTTCGTGCCGCTCCGCGGCGAGATGCGTGGGGTGCTGCTCGGTGCGGCCGTGGCGACGGTCGTCGGCGCCGTCGACGACTTCCGCGGCATGCGCCCGTGGGCGAAGCTCGCCGGCCAGGCGGGCGCTGCGGCGATCCCGGCCGGCTTCGGGATCTGGGTGCACGTGTTCACCTTCCCGTTCGTCGGCCGCCAGGTGTTTCCGATGTGGCTCGGCGTCGCCCTGACGATCGTCGGGATCGTGGCCGTGATGAAGATGGTCAACTTCCTCGACGGCCTCGACGGGCTCGCGGCGGGGGTCTGCGGCATCTCGGCGTTCTCGTTCTGCCTGATCGACCTCTCGAAGCACCAGCCGGACGGCGCGATCCTCTCGGCGATCGTCTTCGGCGGCTGCGTCGGCTTCCTGCGCCACAACTTCTATCCCGCGCGGATCTTCATGGGGGACTCCGGCGCGCTGCTCCTCGGCTACACGCTCGCGACCGTCTCGGTGCAGGGGCTGCTCAAGACGGCATCCCTCGTCGCGCTCGTCCTGCCGCTCCTCGTGCTCGCCGTGCCGCTCCTGGACACGTCGTTCGTCGTCGCGAAGCGGATCAAGCACCGCAAGCCCGTGTACGTGGCCGACCGGACGCATCTCCACCACCGCTTCGAGAGCATCGGGTTCTCGCAGCGGCGGGCGGTGCTCACGCTCTACCTCTGGTGTTTCACGCTCGCATTCACGGCGCTCGCGACGCGGTTCGTCAACCCGCACAGCCACGGGCACTGGAACATCCCGCGTACCGCGATTGACGGCGCTGTCGCTGCGATCGCGGTCGGTACCTCGGTCTACGTGATCTACCTGCTCGAGATCGTCAAGCCCGGCAACCCGTTCATCCGCCGCCGGGTCGAGAGCGCGCGCGAGGCCGACGCGGCCGAACGCGGTGCCCGCGAAGCCTCGTAATTGTTGATACGAAGTCGCGGGATTTCGCTGTGGCAAAGCGGTTTCACGCTGTCACGAAGTCCCAGCCGCCGCCGCGCGGCTCCGCTATGCTCCCGGCCCATGGCGCCCGCTGCGCACCGTGCGTTTCCGCCTGTCGAGGCGGGGATGCTCCTCACGATCGTCACCGCCCTCGCGATCGGTCTCGCGACCGTCGTCGGCTGGGCCGCAGGCTCCCTGAAGGCCGGTCTGATCATCGGCTGCGTCGTCGGGCTGCCCGTCGGGATCGTCACGATCTACCGCCGCTACCGGGACGAGCTGTGATGTCGAGAGCCGTGAGATGAGCGTGTTCTCGACACCGCGTCCGCTGCCGAACCGCCGGATCCCCGCGATCGGCGGCACCATCGTCGTGCTCGTGGCGCTCCCGGTGATCCTCCTGGGAGGCTGGCGACTCGGCTCCTGGGTGCTCGTGGCGGCGCTCTGGGCCGCGTTTCAGGCCATCGGACTGGTTCTCCAGCGGCTGCCGCTCGGGATGGGTAGTCTCGCGTCCGCTGGCGTGGTTGCCTTCGGGCGGATGTTTCGAGGTGCGGGCTTGGTCGCGATCCTGATCGCGATCACCGTCTCGGACACCGGTCTGGGAGTCACGGCGGCCATCGTGTACGGGATCGCGTTCACGGTGGAGTTCCTGCTGTCGCTGCTCGTGTACTTCGGAGGAGAGTCGAACCAATGAGACTGAACCGCGCACTGCTCGCCATGATCGGGTTGGCTCTCGCCGCCCCTGCCGTGGCGTCCGCGGAGGACTTCGATCCGTCGAGCGAGTTCGCGCTCAAGGACTGGGTGCCGATCCACCTCGGCGGCCTCGACCTCTCGATCAACAAGGCGGTCGTCTACCTGCTCGTCGGCTCCGCGCTCACCTGCCTCCTCGGCGTCGGGTTGATGCGCTGGCGCACCTCGACGCTGCCGGGCCGCCGCCAGAGCTTCGGCGAGGTCATCTACGACATCGCGCAGACGCAGGTTGCCGAAACGGGTCTACC
>CAIYXH010000119.1 GCA_903930195.1 uncultured Actinomycetes bacterium
CCGAGCAGGATGTGCTCGGTGCCGATGTAGTTGTGCTTCAGTGCCCGCGCTTCGTCCTGCGCGAGAACCACGACCTGACGAGCTCGCTCTGTAAACCGTTCGAACACCTGATCATCCCTCTCTTCCGCCCGGTCGACGGAGGCCACGAGTTGCGTTTCCGGGGACAGGCCATGGTAGCCGCGAAGGCGGCTGCTACGTCGGGGGCTCGACGAAGGTAGGCGCTAGGAGCGCAGATCGAGGAGAGGCTCGAAGACCTCCCAGATCAGATGGTCGAACGAGGGCGGCACGACGCTGCCGTCTGCATGCGCCTCGAGCGAGTCCAGATAGATCTCCCACTCCTCGACGCGGCCCGGGAACACGGCCGCATTCTCCTGGACGAGCCGGCGCAGCGCCCGCAGGTTCCAGAAGTGCGGTGCGGGCTGGAGCGGCTCCGGCCGCTCGGCCGGCTCGGCTGCCTCGGCGACCGGGACGGGCCGCGGCGGCGGGGGGCCGGCGGGTGCGACCGGCTGGACCGGCGGTGCCGGTTGAACCGGCGGCAGTTCGGGCACGAGCGTGACCGCCGGAGGCGCGACCGGGGGCGCAGGCGGCGCGACAGGCTCGGGCAGAGCAACGGGCGCAGGCGCGACGGGCTCCGGCGCGGGGGCAGCGGGCTCCGGCGCGACCGGAAGAGCTTCCACGACCGGCTCTGGTGCGACCGGCTGCGCGGGAGGCTCGGGCACGGAGATGACGGAGGGACGGCGCCACGGGAAGACCGAGCGCTCGGTCGGCAGCTCCGGCTCGGCGAGGGGCGGCTGCGCTTCCACCGCGACCGGCTCCGGCGCCTCGGGCGCCGGCGGAGCGGCCGCTGCTGCCGCCTGCGCACGGGCGAGCTCCTCCTCGCGCGCGGCCAACTCGGCGACCCGGGTCGCGGCGTTCTGCTCCCGCTCGGCGAGGACCTGCTCGCGCTGGGCGAGCTCCTGCGCGCGCGCGGCCAGCTCGGCCGCCGTCTGCTCCTGACGATCGCCGGCCGACTGGCCCTGCTCGGCAAGCTCGCGGACACGGGCGGCGAGGCGCTCCTCGGCGGTCGAGAGCGCGCCGGAGCGGTTCGCGAGCTGCCGCTCGATCTCGGCGAGCTCGTGCTCACGCTCCGCGAGCTCCTTGCGCCTGCGCTCGGCGTCGCTGTCGGTTGTCTCGCTCGAGCTACCGAGGTCGCGCTCGGCGTCGGCGAGCCCGCGGGCGCGGTCGTCGAGCTCGCGCGCGGTCGTCGCGAGCGCCGCAGCCCGCTCGAGCGAACGGCGCTCGAGCTCTTCCAGCTGCCGCTCCCGCTGCGTGAGCTCGCGCAACTGCCGCGCGAGCTCGGCCTGCTTCTGCGCGGTGAGCGCCTCGACCTCCGACTCGGACGAACGGACACGCGTCGCGAGCTCGGCCTCCCGCTCCTCGATCTCGGCCCGACGCTCGAGCAGCTTGCGCTGCTCGTCGATGATCTCCTGGGCGCGCTCCTCGAGCAGCGCCTGCTCCTCGCGGAGCCGCCTGACCTGCTCCTCGGTGACCGACTGCGAGCGACCTGAGCTCGCGGCAGCGAAGCCCGCGAAGAGCCAGACGGTCGCAGCAGCCTCGACCGGGACGAACGCCGTCCCGACCGCGGCGACGAGCGCGCCGGGCGCATAGGCAGGTGGGATCGTCCGCAGCGTCACGAGCATGAGGAGCGCGAGCAGGACGAGCCCCGGCGTGTGGAGACGGTGGTAGGCGTCGGCGTAGCCGCTCGCGTCACGCCAGACGCCGCGATGGAACGGCGCGGAGCCGAACGGCGCGCCCGCCACCCAGGCGAGCACAGCGGCGATCGTGGCCGCGAGCGCGTCGATCCACTGCAGGCGGCGGACGAATAGGAGCCCCGCAAGCGCGACCCCGCCCGCGACGACTCCATCCAGCGACGGGAGCGCGAGGATGCCGGCGAGATCGACGACCGCGATCGTGCGGATGTCGGCGCCGCAGGCGGTGGCAAGCCCTGCGGCTGCGGCGAGCGAGAGCACATCGGCGTGGGTCCCGCCGACACCCGCGACGGCTGCGCCGACTGCGACCGCGCCGGCCGCGAGGCCGAAGGCGGCAGCGGCGAAGCGGAGCTCGTAGGCCGTGCGCACGTAGATCGGGGCGACGAGGACGATCGCGGCGCACGCGGCGCCGTTGTGGATGAGGGTGTGGTCGCCGCTCGCCGCGATCCACATCGCGAGCGCGAGCCCGACGAGGAGCGGGAAGCCCGGCAGGCGCGACGAGCGGACGAGCACGATCGAGGCAAGCGCGACGCCGGCCCCGATCGGCGGAGCCTGGTGCGGGTAGGCGACGGCGAGCGGGGCGGCGATGGCCGGAACGGCCGGGGCATAGATCTCGGTCGCACCGGCGACCGCTGCGGCAAGGGCGGCGACGAGGAAGACGGCGACCGTGTCGCGCGTCGTCGCTCCGGCGATCGCGGCACCGACGCCGATCAGCGCGACGAGCGGGACGACGAGCGGCGTCGGCAGCCGAAGGCCCATGCCTAGCTCACGCCGGTCGAAGGAGCCTGAACCGTCCCGATCACGTTCACGCCGGGCTGCCGGCGCAGCTCGCCGAGCTCGACGGGCGGCCGGCCGTCGGCGAGCACGATCACCGCGTCGACCGTTGCCGCAAGGGTTGCGTCGAGTCCCGGCGAGGCGACCAGCACGAACGAGCATCGCGCGGCAAGGCGGTCGAGCTCCTCGGCGTCGGCGTCGTGCGCGCGCAGCCAGATCGTCAGCTCGCCGCGCTCGGCAAGCACGTGGGCGATCCGCGCAGCAATGGCGCCGTCCGGGTCGCCGGCGACGAGCACCGTCTGGAAAGGCGCCTCGGCCGAGCGGACGATCAGCGCGTCGACGATCTGGGCATAGCCACTCTCCGAGCTGAGGTCTCCGAGTACGGGCAGCCAGCCGCCGCCGTCTGCCGCTGCGGGCGCCGCCGGAGGCGGCGTGACAGGAGCCGGGGCCTCGGAAGTCGGGGGCGGCCAGACGACGGGCTCCGGCGCGGGCGCGGGCGCGGGCTCTTCCGCAGGGACGACCTCGGGCTCCGGCTCCGGTTCCGGGTCGGGCGCGGGCTCTGGTTCGGGCTCCGGCTCTGCCGCAGTGGGTGCGGGCGCAGCCGCAAGCGAGACGGGCGCGTCGGCGCGCACGGCGGCGATCGCAGCGGCAAGGCTCTGGGGCGGCGAGAGCCGCGGCACCTCGACGACCGGCCGCTCGAGCGCGCCCCAGGCCGGCAGCGGCGCCGGCAGCCACTCGCGGGGACGGCGACGCACGGCGAGGAGATTGCCGGCGAGCAGGCCGACCAGGAGACCCAGGAGCCCGCCCCAGCCGACGTCGCGGCGGAGGTGCGGCGAGACCTTGCCCGAGAGCGCATGCGCGGGATCGAAGACCGAGAGCCTCGGCGCGCTCGTACCCGCCTGGCCGAAGTCGGCGAGCACGAGCTGTCCGAGCACGGTCGCGACCTCCTGCACGGTGCGCGTCGCCGTATCCGGGTCGGCGTCGTCGACGCTCAGCACGATCACGGCCGAGTTGTCGCTCTCCACATGCAGGCGGTCGAGGAAGGTCGTCGGCGTCTCGGTGAGCGCCAGATTCTTGATCACGTTCTGCGCGACGATCGTCTTGTCGGCGAGCTGGCCGACCGTCGCGACGAGGCCCGCCGAGGACGCGCCGCCCGCGAGCGGCTGGTCGCCCTGCTGAACGACGACGGACGTCTGCGCGCGGTAGAGGGTCGGCTCGCGCGTCGTCGCGCCGTACCCACCGGCGATCCCGGCGGCGACGCCGACGACCACGAGGAGTGAGAACAGCCCCCATCGCACCCGGAAGGCGTCGTACATACCCGAAGGTTACTAGAGGCTCGACCAGGATCCTGCGTCGCCCTGGACGGACGCCCGATCCTTGTCGAACCTCTGTCTTTAGCGGGTTCCTGCCGAGCGCAGCGCAGGAAACAGTACGACGTCGCGGATCGATTCCTTGCCGGCGAGCACCATCGTGAGGCGATCGATGCCCATGCCGAGGCCGCCGGTGGGCGGCATGCCGTAGGAAAGCGCCTCGACGTAGTCCGGATCGCCCTGCTCGGCCTCGTCGTTTCCGCCCGCGCCCTCGTCGGCCTGCATGCGGAAGCGCGCGTCCTGCTCCTCCGCGTCGTTGATCTCGCTGAAGGCGTTGCCGAGCTCCATGCCGCCGACGTAGTACTCGAACCGCTCGACGATGCTCTCGTCCTCGTCGGTCGGCCGCGCGAACGGCGAGAGCTCGACGGGGTAGTCGTGGAGGATCGTCGGCCGGACGAGGGTCGGCTCGACGAAGTGCGAGAGGGCGTGGTCGACGAGCTGCGCCCAGGTCTTGCCGGCCTTCGTATCGACCCCGCGCCCGTTGAGCAGCGATCGGAGCTCGGCCTCGTCGCGCGTCCAGAGCCCGTGGCTCTCGAGCGCGTCGACGAGCTTCACGCGCTCCCAGCGGGCGAGGTCGACGTCGTGGCCGCGGAAGGTCGTCTTCGTCGTCCCGAGCGTCTCCTCCGCGACCTGCGCGACCAGGCGCTCCATGCGGTCCATCGTGTCGCGGTAGTCGGCGAAGGCCTCGTACCACTCGAGCATCGTGAACTCGGGGTTGTGCTTGTAGGAGACGCCCTCGTTGCGGAAGTCCTTGCCGATCTCGTAGACGCGCTCGAGCCCGCCGACGATCAGGCGCTTGAGGTAGAGCTCGGTCGCGATCCGCAGGTAGAGCGTCTGGTCGAGCTCGTTGTGGTGGGTGTCGAACGGCCGCGCGAAGGCGCCGCCGTAACGCGGCTGCAGCACAGGCGTCTCGACCTCGACGAAGCCGTCCTCGTCGAGCGCGCGGCGCACCGCAGTCACGACCCGGCTCCGCAGGACGAAGTCGGCGCGCGTCTCCTCGTTCATCAGCAGGTCGAGGTAGCGGCGACGGTAGCGCTGCTCGACGTCGGTGAGCCCGTGGAACGTGTCGGGGAGGGGCGAGCGGATCGGCGAGAGCAGCTCGAGCCGGTCGACGATCAGCGACGGCTCCCCGCGGCGCGACTTGGTCGCGTGGCCGACGACGCCGACGATGTCGCCAAGGTGCACGTCGACCTCACCGGTACGGTTTTGCGGGCAGAGGAGCTGGATGCGGCCGGTGCGGTCGACGAGGTCGAGGAACGTCAGCTTCCCCATCTCGCGCCGGGCCATAACACGGCCGGCGAGGCGGCGCTCGGGCTCGCCTTCGGCACCGGATTCGAGGCCGTCGGCCTCGACGCGGACGTCGGCGATCAGGTCGCGGTCGGGGAAGCGCTTCGGGAGCGAGCTCACGCGGGGAGCCTACGCATCATCCACGCGGGCGGTCCCCCTTCGGGCGTCTCGCCCTCGAGCACGACCTCGAAGCCGTGCCGGCGGTAGAAGGGGAGATTGCGCTCGGCGTTCGTCAGCAGCGCGCAGGGGATGCCGTCGCGGTCGGCGGCGGCGAGACCGGGCCCCATCAGCGCCGAGCCGAGCCCGTTGCGGCGCCGGCCGGGCTCGACGCCGAGCCCGGCCAGGTACCAGTGCGGCTCGGGCACACCTTCGGCGCGCATCCCCTCGACC
>CAIYXH010000120.1 GCA_903930195.1 uncultured Actinomycetes bacterium
CGCCCTCACGCCGGTTGCTGCCAGAACGGGCGAATAGTTAGCGCTTGACTAAACTGCTCGGCTTCCGTAGATTTGCGACAAGCGCATCAGCCCGCTCGGCAGAAGCGGGCTTTGAGCTTGCCGGCCGGCTCCCGTGGGCGCGCCTGCGGGAGCCGGCCCCTCCACCTCGTTGCGGCCGTGGTCAGACGTCTCCTCACCTCCTTGCAACCCGAGCGGCCGAAGCTGCTCGTCGGTCGCCATCTCTAAGGTTTGACGATGCCGGGCACGACGCAAGCAGCGACGGGAGATTGGGCGGTGCTCGCCCTCGTCGCGGAGCAGCCGACCCACGGCTGGGCACTGGCGACGCAGCTGACCCGCGGCTCCGAGATCGGCTCGATCTGGTCGATCGGGCGTCCACTCGTCTACGGCGCGCTCGACCGGCTCGAGCAGGAGAGCCTCGTGAAGGCCACGAGCCTCGAGCGCGGGGAGCGTGGGCCGCACCGGGTGATCTTCGCGGCGACTGCCAAGGGGCGGAAGGCGGTCGCCGCCTGGCTCCAGCAGCCGGTGGAGCACGTGCGCGACATCCGCTCGCTCTTCCTGCTCAAGGTCGTCCTGGCGCAGCGCGCCGGCGTCGACGTCGAGCCGCTGCTCGTCGCCCAGCGCGCCGTGCTCGTTCCGTTTGTCGCAGTGCTCGAGGCGCAGCTCGACGACGTCGATCCGGCCGGGCCTCCGGGCGAGCCCACGGTGCTGCTCTTCCGGCTCGAGACGGCGCAGACCGTCGTCCGCTTCATCGACCAGATGCTCGACCGGCCGAACACCCTGCGCGCAACCACCGGCAAGCGCACGAAGTAGACGGTTCGGGAGGCCGGCCCCGATCGGGGCCGGCCTGCCTGATGTCGAGCCGGCCGTCTAGCAGCCGGAGCTCGGGATCCGCGGCGAGACGCGGAAGAGGGTGATCGCGACGGCGCCCGAGACGGCCCGGCCGCCCTTGACGTCGCCGGCCTGCAGCACACGCGGGCCGGTCGAGGCGAGCGAGACGCCGCTCTCGCTCAGCGAGACGAGTGGCGCGCGGTTCCCCTCTGACGGGTCGATCTCGCCCACGGAGAGAAGGCTCACGTAGCCGTCGCTCCCGGTGATCTCGGCGTACCAGCGGTTCTTGTCGTCGAGGCAGCCCGCCCGGACGTTCGGCTGGACGACGCCGAGAATGCTCGAGAGCAGCGGCCCCGTCTCCGTGTTCGTTGTCGGCGTCGTGCCGGAGAGGAAGCTCACCGTCTGTGTGACCTGGGGCATCGCCTGCAGCTGCGCGAACGTGAACGTCTGCGGGCTCTTGACGTCGCCGTTCACGATCAGCGAGCCGATCGTCGGGTTGACGAGCGTCGGGGTGGACGGGCAGCCGGACTCGGGCAGCTCGGGCGTCGCGCGGCGCGTCGTGACCATCACGACGTGCTGGATGTCGCGGGTGCCGTCGACCTCGCCCGGGATCACGAGCCGCGGTCCGCTCGTCGTCGAGAGGAACTTCCCGTCCTGGCTGATCGCGAGGATCGCCGTCCGGTTGCCGAAGCCGTTGTTGATCTCGCCCTGGCCGAGCACGGCGGCGTCGCCGTTCGCGCTCGAGACCTGCACCCACCAACGCAGCAGGTCGTTCTTCGAGCACGAGAGGAAGTTGGGGGAGACGAGGTTGAGGACGTCGCTCAGATAGGGACCCTGCTCGACGTGGGAGACACCGTCGATCGTGACGGTCAACGTCTGCTGGGGGAGGATCGCCAGCTCCGACCACTTCAGCGTCCGCGGCGCGACGACGTCACCGTTGATCGTGAGCGACTGCGCGGGAACGATCTGCGCGGCGGTCTTCGGCTTCGCGGCGGCATGCGTCGCCGCGAGCGCCGTCGACGCGAACGCCACGACCGCGACGAGCACGGCAAGGGGCACGAGCTTCTTCGTGGATCTTGGTCCTTTCGCCTATGCATTACCTAGCGTGTCGCTAGGAGCGCCGCCGAGGGTACTCCCACGGCCTGCGAATAGTCAAGCGCTGGATAGTCCAGTTCTCGCCCGCCGGAGCGGTGGGAGCGGGCTAGACGGCTTCGACGATCGGGGTGTGCTCCGCGAGGCTGCCCTCGACGAAGCGCAGCACCGCGCGGGTCGACTCGATGCGGAAGCGCAGCAGGATCTCCTCGCTGCCGCCCTGTGCCGCGAGGCGCTCCTCGAGCCGAGCGAGCGAGGCGCTGATCGCGTCGTGCTGCGCGATCAGCATCGGCTCGGGGTCGATGCCGGCCCGATCGGCGACGACGAGCTTCAGCAGCAGCTGCGAGCGTGAGTCGCGCACGTGCTCGACTGGCGCCTCGAGCCAGGTGTTCACGGCAGCGCGGCCGGCAGGAGTGAGCTTGAAGATCGTGCGGTTCGGCCCACGCGACCCGGGCTCCATCCCGGCCTCCTCCGCGAGTCCCCTCGCGACGAGGATCTCGAGGGAGCGGTAGACGAGCGGCCGGCCGATCGACCAGACGGCGCCGAGCTCGCCGTCGGGGCCGAGCTGGTTCGCCAGGGCCCAGCCGTGCGCCGGTCGCTCGCTGAGAAGCGCGAGGACTGCCCACTCGCCGGGTGCGAGTTCACGCGGCTCTGCCACCTCTTGACAGTACGTGCCCTCTCCGCGATTCGGTTTGGGAACCGTTTGGGTCTCGCAAGCATCGCGCGTACCTACGGCATGCAGACCCTGGTCACAACGCGAATCCGCTGCTACCCTCAGCCCGCTGACCTCGCATACATAGGTCTTGCCGAGGTACAACAGCAGACAAGGAAGTTCATGTCACTCCACCGGACAGGAGCCTGAAGCACGTGACAGCGTCAATCACCAGAGCGGCGTTTCTCTCCAAGGGCGCGAAGGGCGGTGCGGCACTCGTCGTCGCAGGCGCAGCCTTCGCGGATCTCGCGGGAACCGCCGCCGCCGACCCGCTCACCACGGCGGACCTCGCGTACGCGCGCCTCCTCGTTGGCGCCGAGCTGCTGGCGTCCGACTTCTACACGCAGGCGATCGCCGCGGACGTCACCAAGACGGCTGTGACGAAGTACCTGCAGCGGGCGTACGACAACGAGCAGGAGCACTACCAGTCGGTTGCCGGGATCCTCAGCGGCGCGGGCGCAGTCCCCGCCGTCGCCAGCGACATCGACTTCACCTACCCCAGCGGGTCGTTCGACACGACCGCCTCGATCCTCAAGCTCGCGCAGGAGATCGAGACCCTCGTGCTCGGCACCTACCTCGGGGCGATCGGCGGGATCGCCACCGCGTCCCTCAAGCAGGGCGTAGCGCAGATCGCAGCCAACGAGGCACAGCACCTGAGCTGGGCGACGTCTACGGCCGGCGGCAAGGCCTTCTGGCTCTCGTTCCCCCCGGCTCTCACCATCGACCAGGCGTCCAATGGGATGGACGCCTACACCGCCTAGGTCAGCGTGAGCGACCACAGGATCGGGAAAGGAGCAGTCGTGCGGTATCGCAGTTTGATCGGTCTCATGGCGGTGGCGGCGCTCTGCGCCTCCCTCGTCGTTGTTGGAGGCGCGGCAGCGACGTCAAGCAAGACGGACGCCGGGATCACGGTCTTCGCAGGCTCGTCGATGACGACCGTGCTGCCGCAGATCGACTCCGGCAACACGTACTCGTTCGGAAGCTCGACCACGCTCGCGACGCAGATCACCGGGGGTGCGCCCGCCGACGTCTTCATGTCGGCGAACACGACCGCTCCGGCGTCGCTCTTCGCGGCGGGCACGTGCCAGAAGCCCGTCGTCTTCACCCGGAACACGCTTGCAGTCGTCGTGCCGAAGTCGAACCCGGCCGGGATCAAGTCGATCTACGACCTGACCAAGGCCGGCACGAAGATCGACGAGGCCGCCTCGTCGGTTCCGGTCGGCAGCTACACCGTGCAGGTCCTCAACCAGATGGGCCTCAACACGGCGATCCAGGCGAACGTCGTCAGCCAGGAGACGAGTGACGCGAACATCGTCACGAAGGTGGTCAGCGGCCAGGTCGACGCCGGCTTCGTCTACCTCTCCGACTACGTCATCGATCCGGCCGACCTCACGCTGATCAAGGTTCCGGCGTGGGCGCAGCCGAAGATCCAGTACTCGATGTGCCTCGTGACGAAGAGTGCGAATCAGGCGGCAGGCCAGGCCTTCATGAACAAGGTGCTCAGCGCCTCCGGCCAGGCCACGTTCGTCAAGGACGGCTTCCTGCCGATCACGGCTCCGGTGCCGACGGTCACGAAGATCTCCGCCGCCAAGGCGAAGGTCGGCGCGACCATCACGCTCACCGGCACCAACTTCACGGGCACGACCTCGGTCACGTTCCATGGAGTCGCCGCGAAGTTCAAGGTCGTCTCAGGGGCGAAGCTCACCGTCACGGTTCCCGCGAAGGCGAAGAGCGGTGCGATCACGGTGACGAACCCGTCCGGTACCGCGAGCTCGAAGGCCTTCACCGTCTCCTAGCTCGGGGCTCGAAGCACGACGGTCAGCGGGCGTCCCCA
Source organism: uncultured Actinomycetes bacterium (assembly GCA_903930195.1). GTDB lineage: Bacteria > Actinomycetota > Thermoleophilia > Gaiellales > Gaiellaceae > PALSA-600. The sequence continues at coordinate 4,488 of CAIYXH010000120.1, forward strand.
GCCGGGGGCGCCCGCTCCCGTTCCGGCAGCTACCGCGTCTGCGCGGCCGGGAGCAGCGCGTCGA
>CAIYXH010000121.1 GCA_903930195.1 uncultured Actinomycetes bacterium
CTGCTCGGGCTCGGCTTCGGGCTCGCGTTCCCGACGCTGAACATCGCAGCGACGAACGGCGTCAGGGACGAGGAGCAGGGGCTCGCCTCGGGTCTGCTGAACACGTCCTTCCAGCTCGGCGGGGCAATCGTGCTCGCGATCGTCACCGCGGTGATCTCGGGTGGCGCGGCCAGCCAGAAGCCGACGCTCCACGATCTGCACCCCGGGTTCGTCGTCGTGACGTTGATGTCGCTCGTCGGCGTCGCGGTCGCAGTCGCCGGGTTCGCACCGCTCAAGCGGCGGATCGCCGGGGCGATCGAGGAGCTCCCGCTCCCGGAGCCCAACCTCGAGGCCGAAGCGGCCTGAGGGAATCGGCTGGGCGGTCGTCGCGCGAGCGGCGGCCGCCTCTGGCCGTTTCTAGGTGTAGTCGCGGACGGTGCCGGCCGTGTTCGACCGGAACCAGGCGAAGATGAACGCGGCAATCCCCAAGAGGGCAGCTGCGATCCCGTGCTTTGCGTGGTGATGCGTCGACCCAGCCTGGTGTCCGGGAAAGAACGACGGCAGCGACTTCGCCGGCTCGGCGAAGTAGACGACGGCGATCGCGATCAGCACGACGCCGACGACGACGGCGATCGCGACGAGCAGATGGTCGTTGGAGAAGCGCGCAGCCATCGGTTTCAACGGTAGAGCAGCGAGACTCCTCCGGAGGGACGATTTCGCCCCTCGTCGTAGGGACAGGGCGTCCGCCCTGTCCCGGTGGTGGCCCTCCCGACCGCAACAATGCATCCCGTGAGCTTCATCCACCACTACCGCGTCAAGCCCGGCGACGCACCCGAGCTCGCAGGCCGTGATCCGGGCGCCGTGCCCGACGGGCTCGAGAAGCCCGATGGCCTCGAGCGCCTGACGGAGACCGTCGAGCGGATCGCAGCTCTGCACACGCGGCTCTACGCCGAGGGAACGAGCTCGGTGCTCCTCGTCCTCCAGGGCATGGACGCCTCGGGCAAGGACGGCACGATCCGACACGTGCTCACGGACCTCAACCCGCAGGGCTGCCGGGTCGAGTCGTTTCGCGAGCCGAGCTCGACCGAGCTCGCGCACGACTACCTCTGGCGGATCCACGCACGCTGCCCGGCGCGTGGCGAGCTCGCGCTCTTCAACCGCTCGCACTACGAGGACGTCGTCGCGGTGCGCGTCCGCGAGCTCGTGCCGCGCAAGGTCTGGGAGCGCCGCTACCGGCAGATCAGGGCGTTCGAGCGGATGCTCGTCGACGAGGGGACGCGCGTCGTGAAGGTCTTCCTGCACGTCTCGCCCGAGAAGCAGCGCGAGCGCCTCCAAGAGCGGGTCGACAATCCCGAGAAGCGCTGGAAGTTCCAGCCCGGCGATCTCGACGACCGCGCGCTCTGGGATCCGTACGTCGAGGCCTACGAGGACGCGATCCGCGAGACCTCGACCGAGGCAGCGCCCTGGTACGTCGTCCCCGCCGACCGCAATTGGCTGCGGAACCTCTCGGTGGCGCAGATTCTGCTCCACACGCTCGAGCAGCTCGATCCGCAGTTTCCCGAGCCGGCAGTCGCTCCGTCCGAGCTCGAAGTCGACTAGCGCCGCCGCGGGAGCCGTCCCCGCGGGTCTACGCTCCGGCGGTGGACGATGGGACGTCCGACGCTCGACCGAAACCGCTCTTCTGGTGGCTGGCCGACGCACTGTTCGTACGGCACAGCGTCCGGGGCTGGCGCTCGCTCCGGCCGACGCGTCGTGAGCTCGTGACGGCAATCGTCGTCGGGGGCGTCTGCCTCTACGCGGTCACGGCGTCGGTCCAGGCCCTCGTCGAGGACAACCACCAGTCCGGCTGCCCGGCGATCAGCGCCAACTTCTGTTCGACGCCGTCGAGCTGGGTCCCGTCCCGTTGATGTAAGACATCAGGGGTGAACGCCGCTAGGGTGCGGGCATGACGGGCGCCCTCGAGGGCAAGACCGCGGTCGTGACCGGGGCGGGGAGTGGCCTCGGGCGGGAGATCGCGCTCGAGTACGCGCTGCAGGGCGCGAACGTGGTCGTCTCCTCGAACGTCCCGGAGCAGGACGCGGCCGTCGCCGCCGAATGTGTCGAGGCGGGCGGGACGGCGATCGCCGTCACCGCCGACGTCCGCAGCGAGACGGAGATCCAGGCGCTCGTCGCGCGCGCAGTCTCCGAGTTCGGCGGCCTCGACATCTGCGTCGCCGCTGCCGGGATGGACGTACGCCAGACCGGCGACCGCGAGGATCGCCACGCGCGCAACCTCTCGCTCGACCACTGGAACACCGTGATCCAGACGAACCTCACCGGCACGTTCCTGACCGCCCGCGAGGCGCTCCGCCACATGGTCGACGCCGGCTCGGGCTCGATCGCGACCTTCTCGTCCGGCACCGTGCGCTTCCCGAAACCCGGCCTCGCCGCCTACGCGAGCACGAAGTTCGCGATCGAGGGACTGACGAAGGTGCTGGCGCAGGAGGCCGAGCCGTTCGGCGTGCGCGTCAACGCGATCCAGCCCGGCGGCATGACCGACACCGGCTTCTTCCCCGAGTGGACGACCGGCGAGGAGCGCGCCGCGATGCATCAGCCGTCCGTCATCCGCGCGCTTGCCGTCTTCGTCGCGAGCGACGAGTCGAGCGCGGTCAACGGCGAGTCGTTGATCGCGGCCGACTGGAACCGGGAGCGGGGTCTCGTGCTTTGCCCCTGCTCCGCCTGCGCGCGGTAGCGGCCGTCAGCGGTACTCGGGATTCGGAAAGTCGAAGCGACAACCCGCATCCCAGAGAGAGCGCTGGTTCCCGTGCGCGGGGATCCCGCCCGCCTCTTTCAGCAGCCGGGCGACGTGGAGCAGATTCCAGGTCATGAAGGTGGTGTTGCGGTTCGTGAAGTCGTTCTCCGGGCCGCCCGAGCCGGGATCGAGGTACGACGGGCCGGGGCCGGCTTCGCCGATCCACCCGGCGTCAGCCTGGGGCGGGATCGTGTAGCCGAGGTGCTGCAGCGAGTAGAGGACGTTCATCGCGCAGTGCTTGATGCCATCCTCGTTGCCGGTGACGATGCAGCCACCGACCTTGCCGTAGTAGGCGTACTGCCCCCGGTCGTTCAGCTGCGACGAGTTGCCGTAGAGGCGCTCGATCATGCGCGTGCAGACCGACGACTTCTCGCCGAGCCAGATCGGCGTGCCGAGCACGAGGATGTCGGCGGCCTGCACCCGCGCGTAGAGGTCGGGCCACTCGTCGGTGGTGGCGCCGTGCTCGCGCATGTCGGGATAGACGCCCGGGGCCAGGTCGTGGTCGACTGCCCGGAACCGGTCGACGGTGACGCCGTGCTCCTCCATCACGGCGATGGAGAGACCCATCAGCCCCTGCGTGTTCGAGACCGCGGGACTCGGCTTGAGCGTGCAGTTGACGTAGAGCGCGCGGAGGGACGAGAAGTCCCACGCAGCGTCCGCGGTCGGGTCGTCCCCTCGAGTCGAGACAGACATGACGGGCCGGTGTGGGTCGCGCCGCCACCGGGGTGCCAGGCGCCGAAGGAGAGGAAGCC